>DASYZR010000157.1 GCA_035945995.1 bacterium | reverse complement strand
AACGCGTACGTCTCGAACTTGACGCCGCGGGCCGGATCGAAGGTGGTCACGGCGTGGATCAGCCCGATCGACCCGATCTGCACCAGGTCCTCGAGCGACGCGCCGGGCCGCACGTACCGCCGCGCGATCCGGTGTACCAGGGGCAGGTAGCGCAGCACGAGCGCCTGCTGCAGCGTCCTGTCCTCCGTGCGGCGGTACTCCGCAAACATCCCGAGCACCTCGGCGGGGTCCGCCGCCTCGACATCGCCCGCGGCCCGCCCGGGCGCGCGGGTCTGCCGCACCGGCATCCGCTTCTCCCGTCCCGTATCCATTGGCTCCGTGACTGCCTGCCGCTCCATCTCTCTCCCCCCCGCCTCCCGGCCTCCGCGACCGGGATCTGTTCGCAAACCCGTCGTCACGTCGTGCGGCGGCCGGCCGGCGCAAAACCCCGCAGGCGCAGCCGCAGGTCGTTCGGACTCTCGGCGGACTCGAGCGCGGTCTCGACACTGATGAGCCCGCGCTGGTAGAGCTCGAAGAACGAATCGTCGAACGTCTGCATGCCGAGGTCGCGCGCCTCCGCCATGACCTGGCGCAGCTGCCCGATCTCGCCCCGCCGGATGAGATCCCGCACGCGCGGGGTCGCCCGAAGGACCTCGACCCCCGGCACCATCCCGTTGCCGTCCGCGCGCGGCACGAGCCGCTGCGCGACGACGCCGACCAACGTCGAGGCAAGCCGCAGAAAAATTTCCCCGTGGACCTCCGGCGGGAAGAAGTGCAGGAGCCGGTCGAGCGCCTGGTTGGCATTGATCGTGTGCAGCGTGCTCAGCACGAGGTGCCCGGTCTCCGCGAAATACACGGCCGCGGTCGCGCTGTCGGCGTCGCGCATCTCGCCGATCAACAGCACGTCCGGCGTCTGGCGCAGCGCTCCCCGCAGAGCGGAGGCGAACGAGTCGGCGTCCGTGCCGATCTCCCGCTGGCTGATGATGCTCTGCCGGTCGGTATGCAGGTACTCGATCGGGTCCTCGATCGTGATGATGTGCCCGGGAGACGTCCGGTTGCGGTAGTCGACCATCGCGGCCAGCGTCGTGGACTTGCCGGATCCGGCGGGTCCGGTCACCAAGACGAGGCCCCGGGGAGTCAACGCCAGTTCCGTCAGCACCGGCGGGAGCGCCAGCTCTTCGAACGACGGGATGTCCTGCCGGACGCGGCGGGCCACGAGCGCCACCGTCCCCCGCTGCTGGTAGACGTTGACGCGAAAGCGGCCGAGCGACGGTTCCCAGTAGGCGAAGTCGGCGTGCCCCGCGTTCCGCAACGCCTCGCGCTGCCGGGGCGTCATGATCCCGTCGAGCAGGGCGTCCACGGCGTCGGACGACGGGGCAGGCAGGCCCGACGTTTCCACCGTCCCGGCGATCCGGAACATCGGGGAGGTGTCCGCCTTCACGTACAGGTCGGAGGCCTCGTGCGTGGCCGTCGCCCGGAATAGATCCTGCAGGGTGTAGGGAACGGCGCTCATCGGTCGTCCCGTCCCCCAACCACGGCGGCGGGGCCGACCTGCCGCAGCACCGACGCGTCGGCCTTGCCCGCCGCCGGCCGGACGGAGTTGACCGGGGCCTGCCGGGCGGGGTTCGCAGCCGCAAACGCGTCTCGGTCGATCGCCCGCCGGAAGGCGTCCTCGGGCGAAATGAGCCCGCGCCGGAGCAGATCGCGCAGACTCTGATCCAGGCTGATCATGCCTTCCTTGGCGCCGGTTTCGATCATCGATGGAATCTGAAAGGTCTTGCCCTCCCGAACCAGGTTGCGGATGGCGGCGTTCGCCACGAGCATCTCGACCGCGGCGACGCGGCCCCGCGCGTCCACCTTGGGGATCAGCGTCTGCGCGAGGATCCCGAGCAGCGCCTCGGACAGCTGCACACGGATCTGCTCCTGCTGGTGCGGCGGGAACACGTCGATGATCCGGTTGACGGTTTGGGCGGCGCTGTTCGTGTGCAGGGTCGCGAGAACCAGGTGACCGGTCTCCGCCGCGGTCAGCGCCATCGCGATCGTCTCCAGGTCCCGCATCTCGCCGACGAGGATGATGTCGGGGTCCTCGCGGAGGGCGCTCCGCAGCGCCGCGCTGAACGAGTTGGTGTGCGGCCCCACCTCGCGCTGGTTGACGATGCAGCTCTTGTGCTCGTGCACGAACTCGATCGGGTCTTCGATCGTGATGATGTGGTCGGTGCGTTCCTTGTTCATGAGATCGACCATGGCCGCGAGCGTCGTCGATTTGCCGGAGCCGGTCGGGCCGGTCACGAGGACCAGGCCGCGGTCCTTGGTCGCAAGCGTCCGCAACACCGGCGGCATCCCCAGCTGATCGAGCCCCTTGATGACGGTGGGAATGAGGCGGAACACGGCGGCCTCGCCGAGCCGTTGGACGAACACGTTCACACGAAACCGGCCGACGTTCTGCAGCTCCAGCGACAGGTCGAGGTCGTGGGTGTCTTCGAACCGGGCCTTGTGCTCGTCTGTGAGCACGTCGTAGAGCATCTCGTGGAGGGACGTGGCGCCGAGCGGCGGGTAGTCGAGGCGGACGAGCTTCCCGTGGATCCGCAGCGTCGGGGGATTTCCGACGGTGAGGTGGAGATCGGAGGCTTCCCGCTCCCGCGTCATGACCAGCAGTTCCGTGATGTCCATCGTGCCCCCCGGCCGAATGGATCCAGGTCCAGTCTGCCGGGGTGCCGATCCGCGACACCTGCGTCGCGGCTGAGACGGTCGCTGCTGAGGGTGTGGCCCCGGGGGGATAAAAAAAGCCCCCCGGGGCCACGGGGAGCGTCGAGTGCCGACTTTGGCAACCCGGCTGACTTTCCGGTTTCCCGGCCAGTCCCGTGGCTTTGCGTCCCCAGATCGCTCTGGGTTTGCCCCTACAAAGCGGTCCTGCTATGAAGTTGTTAGCCCAGCCATTCAATCACAAGTGACGAGAAAAGTCAAGAGGCTTCGGCAAGGGTTCGGCACAACCTCACGGAAGTCTCCAGATTGCCCGCGCCAGCCCCGGCCGGAACACAAACACGCGGTGCGCCGCGCCGTATTGCCCGGTCGCCGGGACGTACGCGAGTTCGAAGGCGATGCCGCGTGCGTCGTAGATCAGGGTTTTCGACCGCAACGGCACCTGGAGCACGACCGTCGCATCATTATACGCCGTGGTCACCTGCTCCTCCGTCGACCCAACGCCGACCTTGTCGATCGTCTGCGCCCCGGGATCGCTCGTCCCGACGGCCCAGACGGTGTCGGAGGACGGTGGGTACACGACGGCGAGCGGCGGGGTGGCCCACGATGTCTCATCCATCTGCGGCCGGAACACCACATCGGTGCCGCTCGCCCTGACCTGGGGCACGCCGAACTGCCAAACATAGTCGGCGAGTTTGTGGTCCAGCGTCCACCGGCCAACCCCGAGCCCCGGGACCACCAGCAAGGCCGGGGGTGCGGCGGGCGGAGGGGCGGTCTGGGCCAGCACGGCGGCGGCCGACCCCCCGATAAGAGAAAGTACCACTGCGACCAACGTCGCACGTCGACCGGCACACAAAATCTGCGGCATGGCAGCCCCCCCTAGCGCAGTAGTGCCTCGATTTGCTTCGTGAGCTCCTTCGTACCGTCCGGACCGGTAAACCCACCCGTCAACGCCGTGCCGGCCACACGGCCGCCGGCGGTGATAAAGAACGTCGTCGGAAAGGCAGTCACGCGGTACGCGGCGGCCACCTGCCCGCGGTTGTCACGCCCCACCGGGTATGTGACGCCTCGATCCATCAGAAACCGCCGGCTCGCCGACATGGTATCGCTCGCGCCGTCGATACCGATCACGACGACGCCGCGGGCGCGATACCGCTGGTAGGCGGCCTCGAGGGCCGGCATTTCGGCGCGGCACGGCGGACACCACGAGGCCCAGAAGTTCAGGACGACGGGGTGGCCGCGAAACTGCGCCAGGGTGACCGGCGCGGTACCCCGGTACGGCAACGCGGAAAACGCGGGCGCGACGGCCCCGGGATCCGTTCCGACGCGCGCGCGCGGCGCGACGCTCTGACCGGCCACCTCGCCGGCGCCTGTATGCAATACCGTGCGAAGTGCTGTGATACCGAGCGCCAAGGCGAACAGCACCAGCACCGCCAGCGCCGCCGGACCCATGCCTCTGGGGAGGCGCACCACGCTACTGCCCATTGAGGACCACAGCGGTCACCTGAGGGACCCCGAGGGTCGCGCCCGCCGGCACGAGAATCGTCCGGGTCTCTCCAGGACGCAACTCGGTCGTCTGCGATCCCGCGGCACCGCCGGCCATATACGTCACGGCAACGGTGATCTGCTGCACCCACTGCGCCGGGATCGCGCCGGTATCGGCGACCGACACCAGGACCTGCACCGCCGGGGGCCCGATTCCGGTGAACGGCGCGCCGAGATCAATCTTGACGTGGATCTGCCGTTGCGCAAAGGTCGCGTAAGCCGACGCGGGCACCGAAGCCGGGGCGGTCGCCGCCGCCAAGGTCCCGGCCTCGGTCACCACCGCGACCTGGTAGCGGATGATGATGTCGGCCACCGCGACGGCTCCCACCACAAACGGGGCGCTCGCTCCGGGCGCGAGCGGACCCTGGATGACCTGCCGCCGCTCGACGTCGTCACCCGACGCGCGGGTGAAGCTTGCGATGACCGTAAACGGCCCGGCCGGCCCTTTCCCGGTGTTCTCGACGGTGCCGGACACGGTCAGGCCGCCGACCATCAGGACGCTCGCGCTCACATCGCGCAACGCCACTCCGATGGCGGCCGCCGCGGCAGATGACGCACCGGTGGGCGGAGCGACCCGCGATGCCGGGCTCGCCGGAGCAGCCGAGCCCGCAGGCGGAAGCGGCGGGCCTCCTGGCACGACGATGGGCGGCGCTCCCGGGGTCGCCGGCGCCGCGGCAGAAGGGGGCGGCGGGCTGAGCGCGATCGGTTCCTCGACAAACGCCTCGATTGCTCGTCCACTGCGGAACACAAACCCGATCCCGCGGAAGATGTACGCGACGGTCGTGTCGTGGCCGGAGATCGTCATCGTGGAATTGTCGTCGCCCACCAACCGCGCCGCATCCGTGTCTGCGATGCCAACGCCGGCGCCGGCGGCCGTCCGGTATCTCGGCGCAGCGGTCCAGATGCGGACGGCGACCCCGGCGTCAAAATCTACCGCAACGCCGGCCCGCGGGTAGACCCGCCGGACCGGTCCCTCCACGACCGCGGGGCCGAGCGCGGCCTCAGCTTCACGCATCGTCATGCCGAGCACGGCGGGACCGATGGACCGGCCGGGTACGATGAGCGTGGGCGCGGCGCCCGTAGCGGCGATCACGTCCGCGGCCACCGAGAACAATCCGCCCGCGAATGCGACGGCTACGACGACTCCCGCCGTTCCCATCGTCCACCCACGCCGCAAGACGCGGCCAATTGTGCCCCTCATGGCCGATCTTCGTTATGCCCAGAGTCGATCCGGCTCAGACGGTTCCGGCGGGCATCCAGATACGCCTGGAGGATGAAGGAGGCGGCCACGCGGTCGCGCGCGCCCCGCCGTTCGGATCGGCGGACGTCGGCCTCGATCAAGACCCGTTCTGCCGCGGCCGTGGACAGCCGCTCGTCCCACAATTCCACAGGCACCGCGAGCAGGCTGCGCAGCCGCTCGGCGAAGGCCTCCGCCTGGCGCGCCGCCGGACCGCGGGTGCCGTCCATGTTACGCGGCCACCCGACGACCACGAGGGTGACGTCATGGCGGCGGCAGATCTCCCGGACCCGCTCCGCGGCTCGCCGCGGCCCGGTCACCGGAACCGTCTCGAGAGGGGCGGCGATCGTCGCGCTCGGATCGCTCAGCGCGACGCCAAGCCGCCGGCTGCCGAGGTCGAGCGCGAGCACCCGGGCACCGGACTCCGGCCTCCCCACGTCCGTCTGCCTCGATTCACGCCGGCGAGGACAGCGCCTCGCGGACGACGGCCCCGAGGTCGGCGAGCACCGGCCCGAGGCGCGCGGGGTCCCCCCCGCCCCCCTGAGCCAGCTCGGGCCGTCCCCCGCCCCGCGATCCCAGCCGCCGGTTCAGCACCCGCATCACGCGGCGCGCCTCCGCCCCGCGCGCGACCGCACCGGCCGTGGCCATCACGACGATTTCCATGCGGCCGTTGCCGGTCGACGCGGCGACCAGCACGCCCGGCTCCAGGCGTTCCCGCAGCCGGTCGCCGAGCGCCCGCAGGGCCGACTGATCCGCTCCGGGGACGGCGACCCCGACGACCGTAAGCCCGTCGACGTCGGCCGCGGCGCGGAGGATGGCGTCGAGGTCCGGACCCGCCGCCGCCGCCGCCGCCGCCGCCGCCGCCTGGTCCTGGCGCTCGAGCGTGTTCACGCGTTCCGTCAACGCGCGGACGCGGGCCGGCACCTCCTCCGGCGGGACGCGAAGGGCCGCGGCCGCGGCGCGAAGGGTCTCCTCCATGCCGCGGACGCGCGCGACGGCCGCGCGGCCGGTGACCGCCTCGACCCGCCGGATCCCCGCCCCCACCGATCCCTCACCCGTGATCAGGAAGAGCCCGATCTCTCCGGTCGTCCGCACGTGCGTGCCGCCGCAGAGTTCGCGGCTGTACCCGTCGATGCTGACGACCCGCACCGTATCCCCGTATTTCTCGCCGAACAACGCCGTGGCGCCGGAAGCGACCGCCTCCCGGTACGGCTTGATCTCCGTTGTGACCGGCAGCGCGGCGAGGACCTGCTCGTTGACGCGCGCCTCGATCCGCGCGCGCTCCTCGGCGGTGAGCGGCCGCATGTGCGCGAAGTCGAACCGCAGCCGGTCGGGCGCGACGAGCGACCCGGCCTGCCGCGCGTGTTCCCCGAGTACGTCACGGAGCGCAGCGTGCAGCAGGTGCGTGGCGGTGTGGTTGCGCATGATGTCGCGCCGGCGCCGCGCGTCGACCGCGAGCCGCACGCGCCCCCCCTCCTGCAACACGCCGGTCCGCACGCGCCCCCGGTGCACGATGAGATCGGCGAGCGGCCGCTCGGTGTCTTCCACATCCACCACGCCGGCCGGTCCACCCGCTTCCGCCTCGATCGTGCCGGCGTCCCCGACCTGTCCGCCCGACTGTGGATAGAAGGGCGTTCGGTCGCAGATCACCTCGACCGCATCACCCCCCCGCGCCTCCGGCACGCGCCGGCCGCCCACGAGCAGCGCCAGCACGCGGCCGTCGGTCTCGAGGGTCTCGTAGCCGACAAAGGCCGTCGGGCCGGCGGGGCGGAGATCGCCGTACCGGGCGCGCTCGCCTCCGGCCTCGAAGTATTCCCGGCCGATGCTGCGGGAGCGCTCCCGCTGCCGCGCCATCTCCTCGGCGAACCCGGCGTCGTCGATCTCGAGACGGTGTTCCCGCGCGACGTCCCGGGTCAGGTCCGGCGGAAACCCGTAGGTGTCGTACAGGCGGAAGACGTCGGCGCCGGGCACGACGGCCCGCCCGGCGCGCTTGACCTCCGCGATCACATCATCGAGGCGCGCGAGCCCGGCTTCCAGCGTCTGGTCGAACCGGCGCTCCTCGGCGCCGAGGACATTGTGAATGAACGCCCGCTGCGCCCCAAGCTCAGGATACGCGGTCTCCATGACCTCCGTGACGGCATCGGCGAGGGCGGTGAGCACGGGCGTCGTGGCGCCGGCGCGGCGCGCGAACCGCACCGCCCGCCGGATGATCATCCTCAGCACGTAGGCCCGGCCTTCGTTCCCCGGCACCACCCCGTCCGCGGTGAGAAACGTCATGGCGCGCCCGTGGTCCGCGAGCACCCGGTAGGCCACCGCGTGGGCGGCGCGCTCCTCCGCGGTGTGTCCGAGGACCGCCTGGATGCGGTCCAGGATCGGCAGGAAGAGGTCGGTGTCGTAGTTGCTCGGCACCTGCTGGATGACGGAGGTGATCCGCTCGAGGCCCATCCCCGTGTCCACGCCGGGTCGCGGCAGCGGCGTCCGAGTGCCGTCGGGCGCCTGCGTGTACTGCATGAACACCAGGTTCCAACACTCCACCCAGCGGTCGCAGCCGTTGTCGAGCCGGACGCTGCAGTCGGGACGCCCGCACGTGCACGCGGCGGGGCCCCGATCGTAGTGGACCTCGCTCGTGGGCCCGCACGGCCCCACGTCCCCCATCGTCCAGAAGTTCGTCGTCTCGCCCATCGCGAGCACGCGCTCGGACGGCAGGCCGAGCTCCGCCCACGCCCCGGCCGCCTCGTCGTCGCCCGCGAGCACCGTGAACAACAACCGCTCGGGCGGCAGCCCGAGCGGGCCGGTCACGAACTCCCAGGCGAACCGGATCGCGTCGCGCTTGAAGTAATCGCCGAAACTGAAGTTGCCGAGCATCTCGAAGAAGGTGTGGTGGCGCAGCGACGGGCCGACGTTCTCCAGGTCGTTGTGCTTGCCGCTCACCCGCATGCACTTCTGCACGGAGGCCGCGCGCCGGTACGGCCGGCTCTCCAGGCCCAGGAACACGTCCTTGAACGGCACCATGCCGGCGTTGGTGAAGAGCAGCGTCGGGTCGCCGGCCGGCACGAGCGAGGCGCTCGGCACGCGCGTGTGGCCGCGCGCTTCGAAGTAGCGGAGGAAGACCTCGCGGATCTCCGATGCGGTCACGGCTGTTCCGCCACCTCGCCGAGCAGGCGCTCGGATTCCGCCACCGCGCCCTCGATGCCGTCCGCGGCGCGGTCGATCAGGTCCGGGGTGATGACGAGCGGGGGTTCGATCCGGATGACCTCGGGCTTGTTGAGCGTGTAGAAGGTGATGACGCCGCGGTGGCCGGCCTCGGCGGAGACGAGCAGCGCGTAATCGCTGTGCGTGAACTCCAGGCCGATCATCAGGCCGCGGCCGCGCACGTCGCGGACGATCCCGGGATGCCGCGCCCGCACGGCGCGCAGGCGGTCCAGGAATTGCCCGCCGAGCGCCTCCGCCCGCTCGGGCAGCCGCTCGTCCACCAGCACGTCGAGCGTCGCGATCGCGGCCCGGCAGGCCAGCGGATTGCCGCCGAAGGTAGACGAATGCAGGTAGGGATCGCGGCCGAGATCGTCCCACAGCCGGGGCCGGGCCACGAACGCGCCGATCGGGATCACCCCGCCGCCGAGCGCCTTGGCGAGCGTCATGATGTCCGGCACCACGCCCTCGTGTTCCACGCAGAACAACCGGCCGGTGCGGCCGAGTCCCGTCTGGATCTCATCGGCGATCAGCAGCACCCCGCGCCGATCGCACAGCTCCCGCACGGCGCGCAGGTAGCCGGGCCGCGGCAGGACGACGCCCGCTTCCCCCTGGATCGGCTCGAGGATGACGGCCGCCGTTTCCGGCCCGATCGCCTCCTCGAGGGCGGCGACGTCGTCGAAGGACACGTGCGCGAACCCGGGGACCAGCGGTTCGAAGGGACGGCGGTAGTGCTCCCGGCCGGTCGCGGACAGCGCCCCGAAGGTCTTCCCGTGAAACGCGTCGCGCATCGCAACGATGCCGGGCCGGCCGGTCGCAAGGCGCGCCAGCTTGAGCGCGCCCTCCACCGCCTCGGCGCCGCTGTTGCAGAAGAACGAGTACTGGAGGTCGCCCGGCGCGAGCGTGCCGAGACGCTCGGCGAGCGCCGCCTGCGGCACGCTGGGCATCGTCCGCACGGACATCGGCATCCGGTCGAGTTGCTCGCGCACGGCGGCCAGCACCCGTGGATGCCGGTGGCCGACGTTGAAGATGGCCGGCCCGCACGCACAGTCGATGTAGGCCCGGCCGTGCGCGTCCCACACGAAGCAGCCCTCGGCTTCCCACTCGACGGTCTCCGTGCCGCCGAACCGGTACAGCCGCGCGAGCCCGGGGTTCAGGTAGCGGCGGTAGCGCTCGAGCGTGTCCTGCACCAGCCGGTCACGCGCCTCGCCGGACGGAAGACCGCGGACAACCGCGTCATGGCCCCCCCGGGGCGTCGCGTCCCGGCCCCGCGCGCGCTTTGGCTCACGCGGCGGGTCTGCGGCGCCGGAGGTACCTGCATCGAGGTGGCGCGGTGCGGTGCGCTTAGGAGGGCGCGGCATCGGGGGTGGGCGCCGCATCGGCGGCCGGCATCCCGGCGCCCTGCTCGAGCGCGGTGCGCGCCCGCTGGACCACCTGGCGGGTCTCCTTGTACTTGATGCGGTCGAGGGCCTCCGGGATCGTCACCCACTCACAGCGCACGAAGCCCTCCTCGCGCTGCGGACGCGGCTCCTCGCCGCCGAGAAACTCCATCAAGTAGTAATGAACGGTCTTGTCGTAGTACGTGTCCTCGGCCTTCCAGAAGAACATGTAGTGCTCTTCGCCGAGGTCGGCCACGATGCGGACGTTGCGAAGCCCGGTCTCCTCGGCCACTTCGCGCAGCGCCACTCCGTCCGGTGTTTCGCCGCGCTCGATCGTGCCCTTCGGAAGCATCCACTTGCCGGTCTCATGCTGCAGGAGCAGCACCCGGCCCTCCGCGGCCCCGGCCGCCGGCGGCTGGTAGATTACGCCCCCGGCGCTGCGGGCGCGCTTCACTTTGCGGCGGGCGTCTGGCGCCATGGTCCTCCCTGCACGCTTGGCCCGCGGACACGGAGGCGGCGCCGTGGCGTCGCGACGGGAAGCCCGCCGCCCCCAAGAATTCGCCGGACAGACGCGAATGCTTGGGGACCCCGGGCTTGGTGATGTGAACGAGGCCCGGGGGCGCTCCTTAATGGCGCTTGTTGCGCCGGGCGGCGCGGCGGCGGCGTTTCTGGCTCGGCTTCTCGTAGTGTTCGTGCCGCTTGGCGTCGGTGAGGATGCCGGACCGCTTGACCTGGCGCTTGAAGCGCCGGAGCGCGCTGTCGAGCGTCTCGTCCTTCCCGATCCGTACTTCGGTCACCGGTCCACCCCCAGCGCGTCTCGAGCCAACCGTGCCTACGGCGTGAGCCGAAGCGTGCCTGTTGCGCGAGCCAACGCGTGCCGTGACGATGGCGCCATTATACACGCGGTACGCGCGGGGAGCAACCGAGCGTCCGTCGCGCGCCTCGCGAATCCGCGGGCCGTTACTGGGCCGGAATCCGCGTGACCGTGACTTTGCGGACCACGAGATTCTCCTTCTTGTCGCCCGCGCCGTTGATGGCGAAATCCCACCCCCAGGTCTTGCTGAACGACGCGTCGGAGATCCGGATCGTGTACGACGCCCAGCCGTCCCCCGCGTCCACCCACTGCCAGGCCGAGAACCGGTAGCCGGACATGGAATCGTACATCAGGTTGAACCCGACCTGCTTCGGACCGCCGGCCCGGTGCACGTCGACCGTCACCAGATAGTCGTACCGGCCGTCCACGAAGTACGCGTACGAATCGTCGATCGCAAAGTACACGTAGACCGCGTCTTTCTGCTGATCGGTGCGCACCGCGGAGGCGCCGTCGACCGCCACGGGGACAACCGCCCCCGAGGGCAGACCGCGCAACTGCTGATTGTACAGCCCGTGTTCGGCATTCGTCGCGCCGAGCTCGGCCGAGACGTTGTCGGCCCGGGAGAAATCGCGCGAGGGAGCGCGCGGAATCTGGATCGGCCCCGCCGCGAGCGTCTTCGCGGCCTCGTCCAGGACCGCGTCGGCGGGCGCGCCGACGAACACCGGGTCGGGGCCGACCGGGACCTTCCCGATCTCGCCGGGCGTCCGCGGCTGGCCGTCGCTGCCCGTGAGGACCGTGGCGCCCCTCGTCGCCAGCGGAACCGCGTCGCTCGCGCCGTCCGACCACAGCACCGCGGTGCGCTCCTCGCTGTTTGCAAACACGAACGCGTAGACCCCCGGCCCGCGGTCGAGCGGCCCGACAAACATGGTGGTGCCGATCTTGCGAAGCACCGTGACGATCGACGGCGTCAACGCCTGCCAAAATTCGCGCGAGACGCCCATGGCGAAGGCCGTCACCGCCAGCTGCACCGGTTCGGGCCAATCCGTGCGCGCGCTGAGCCAGATCTCGTGGCGCGCGTCGGCAATCTTGCGGGCGCGGAGCGTGCCGAGCGCTTCGACGACGTCGCCCGCCGTACGGCCGCGCGGGTAGATCATCAAGACGTCAAAGTCGTCGCCGGCGCGACCGAACAGCAGCTTCATGAACGGCAGATCGATGGCCGGGGGCGTCGAGGCGACGACCAGGGCGTTCCGGTCCGCCTGCCGGACGGCGAGCCGCGCGGCGTGGAGCATGTCGAGGTAATCGCGCGTCGTCCCGCGAAACGTCGCGAACTCCAGATCCGGCTCGATCTGCCACGCGGCCACCCGGCCGCGGTAGCGCTCGGCGATCGCGCGCACAAACGAGGACCAGTCGGCGATCGATCGCGGCGGCTCGTGGCTCCACACCGCCGCGGCCGCGTCGGGCGTGAGCGCCGCCCACCGGGGCATTCGTTGAACCGTCACAAGTATGCGCTCGCCCTCGGCCGCCGCGCGCCGGACGTCGCCGTCGAGCACCGTCCAGGCGAACTTGCCGCGCGCCGGTTCCGTCGCGTCCCAATCCACGGTCAACCGCACCCATCCGGCGCCGACGATCGACACCGTGGCCGGATGTACCGGCGCACCGACGGGATTCGCCCGAGAAGCGAGATCGACGCCGAAGCGATCGCTCGCCCGCGCCGGCGCGGCGGCGCCCGGGGCGGGAACAATCGGAGCGGCCCCCGACGGAACGGCGGGCGACGGAGCGGATGTGGACGGAGCGGGCGTTGTGGGAGCGGGTGCTGGAAGAACTCCTTGAGCGAATGCCGGCGGTGCCTGGATCGTGACTACCGCGGCAGACGGCAGCATGAGCACGACGGCCAGTGCGGCAACGAATACGCGTCCCGCCATACGTCCTCCCTTCATCGCGACGGAAATGGGTATCACAATACACTAATACCCACGATCTTCCTTCGTCGGGCGTCGGGTGAGGGCTCCCCGGTGCGGCGCCGCGCCGGCCGGAGGAGCGCCTTCGGTCGTGTTGGAATATGGAGGGCCATGTGGCAGCCTCCCAAAGCGCTGTCCCTCGTCGCCGGGCACGGCGAAGGCGGGAGCGAGCTGAACGCGTTCGATCGGGCCCTGCGCGATGCCGGGGTCGCCGACCTTAATTTCCTCCGCGTGACCAGCATCGTCCCCCCGGGCGCCCGGGTCATCGAATTGCCGTCCTACCCATCGGGAATTCTGATGCCGGCCGTCTTCGCGCGGATCTCGAGCGCCCGTCCGGGCGACGTCATCAGCGCCGCGCTCGGCGTGGGGCTGTCCCGCGAGCATCACGGCGTGATCATGGAATACTCGGGCCACGAGGGCCGGGCGGGCGCCGAGCGCGCCGCCAGGATGATGGTCGTGGAAGGCATGGCCATGCGCGGCCTTGCGCTCGACGAGGTCATCGTGATCGCGGCCGAGCACACGGTCGAACGCGTCGGGTCCGCGGTGGCCCTGGCGCTCTTCTGGCCGGCGGCCGCGGGACTCGGCGGCGGGCCGGCGCGATGAGGGGCGCCTGGCTGACGGATCAGGGCAGCCCCGACTTCACGTCGGCGTTCCGCGTCACGCGCCTCGTGCACGAGGAACGGACGCCGTACCAGCACCTCGAGGTCTACGAGAGTCCCCTCTTCGGTCACATGCTCGTGCTCGACGGCGCGGTGCAGACCACCGAACGCGAGGAGTTCGTCTACCACGAAATGCTGGCCCACCCCGCCCTCTGCACGCACCCCCGGCCGCGGCGCGTGCTCGTCATCGGCGGCGGCGACGGCGGGGCCCTCGAGGAAGCGCTGAAGCATCCGCTCGACCGGGCCACGCTCGTGGAGATCGACGAGGCCGTCGTGCGGGCGAGCCGGCAGCACCTCGCCGGCGTGGGGGGGGGCGCGTTCGAGGACCCGCGCGCGTCGCTCGTAATCGGTGACGGGATCGCCTATGTCGGCGAGACCGCGGAGCGCTTCGACGTCGTGCTGGTCGACTCGACCGATCCGCAGGGACCCGCCGTCGGGCTGTTCAGCCCCGACTTCTACGGCACGATCGCGCGCCGGCTGACGGCGGAGGGGATCCTCGTCGTGCAGTCCGGCTCCGCGATCTACCAGCGGGACTTGATCCACGCGGTCCGGCGCACGCTCCGGCCGATCTTTCCGGTCGTGCGCACCTACGTCGCGTCGGTCATCGAGTACCCGGGGGTGCTGTGGTCGTTCACCCTCGCGTCGCTCGGACCGGACCCGCTGCGCACGGCACCGGAGGCGATCGCCGGCCGGATCGAGGGGTTCGGGCTCCGCTACTACACGCCGCTCGTCCACCAGGCCGCGTTCGCACCGCCCCCATTTCTATTGGACGCGATCGAGAGCGACACATGATCGCGGCGCGGCCGCGGACGATCCCGGCGCCGGCGCGGCGGTCGCGCGGGTGAGCTTTCTCGGCGCGAGGCCGCCGGGCGCCGTCGTGCCCGGCGGCCTCGCGCTGTTCGGGATCCCGTATGATACGACCGCGTCGTTCCGGCGCGGGAGCCGGTTCGGTCCCGACGCGATCCGATGGGCGTCCGACAGCATCGAGACCTACAGTCCCGTGCTCGGCCGCGATCTCGCCGACGTGCCGTTCACGGACGGCGGCAACCTGGCCGTCGAAGGCCTCGATCCCGCCGTGATGGTGCGGAGGGTCCGCCGGCAGCTGCCGCCGTGCGTGCCGGTCGTCCTCGGCGGGGAACATACGATCACCCTCGGCGTCGTGCAGGCGCTCACGCCCCGCCATCCCGATCTGGCGGTGATCCAATGGGACGCCCATACCGATCTTCGGGAGGAGTACGACGGCCGGCGGATCGCGCACGCGACCGTGATGCGGCGGCTGCTCGAGGGCGGCGTTCCGATCGCACAACTCGGCATCCGGGCCGGGACCCGCGACGAGTTCGACCTGGCGCGCGCGCGCGCCCTGTGCTGCGAGCCGGGCGCCGCGGTCCCACCGGCGGTGCTCGCGCGGCTCTCCGGCCGGCCGCTCTACCTCAGCGTCGACATCGATGTCCTCGATCCGTCCGAAGCCCCCGGCACCGGCAACCCCGAGCCCATGGGCGTCCGCTTCCGCGACCTGCTGCAGGCCTTCCGAAGTCTGGCCGGGTGGCGCATCGTCGGGATGGACCTGGTCGAGGTCGCCCCGCCTTGCGATCCAAGCGGACGCACGGCGGTCCTCGCCGCATCCCTCGTCCGCGAAATGATTCTTTTGTTCGCGCCGAGGACGGCACCGCACCGCCGGTTGCGCGGGGAGCAGGAACGGGTGTAGCGCAATCGCCCGGCTTCACATGAACCTTTCGTTGTTCGGTATTGACACGAACATATGTTCGCTCTAGCATGGCAGCAACATGTCAACGACCCCCGAGATCGTCGAAGTCCAGGTCAAATCCGTTTTGAACCGCGTCGAGGGGATGCCGTTTCGCTGGTCGATCAACCCCTACCGGGGTTGCTCCCATGGATGCCCCTTCTGCCTCTCTGGCGAAACGGCAATTCTCATGGCAGACGGTACGGCAAGACGTCTGGACGCCGTGTGTGTCGGCGACCAAGTCGTCGGGACAGTCCGATATGGTCGGTATCGCCGCTTTGCCCGAACGTCGGTCCTTGCCCGCTGGGGCGCCGAAAAGCCGGCCTTTCGTGTGACACTTGGTGACGGAACCGAACTCATTGCGAGTGAAGATCATCGCTTCTTGAGCAACAGAGGATGGAAGTTCATCACCGGAACCGACCAGGGTGCAGGAAGGCGCCCACACCTGACGGTCAACAACGCACTGACGGGAATCGGCGCGTTCGCTACGCCTCCAACGAAAAACGCGGAGTACGAACGCGGTTATCTATGCGGGATGATACGCGGAGATGGTTTGCTGGCGTCTTATCAGTACGATCGGCCGGGCCGATCTCACGGCAATCAATGGCAGTTTCGCCTTGCTCTCACCGACGGCGATGCCCTGAATCGTGCACGCGAGTACCTCAGACGTTTTGCCGTACCCACGCGCGCCTTCAGCTTCCAAGGGGCGCAGGGAAATTGGCGAGCAGCGCACGCTATCGGTACGAGCGCACGCCGTCACGTGGAAGCGGTTCAGAGAATCGTGGCGTGGCCGGCAGAGCCGTCTCTCGAATGGTGCAAAGGTTTCCTGGCAGGGATCTTCGACGCGGAGGGAAGCTGGACGGGGGGAATTCTGCGAATCTCCAACACCAACTCGACCATCATTCACTACGCGATACAGTGTTTGACCCGATTTGGTTTCGCTTTCGCCCTCGAGCACCAGTCGAACGGGAGAGCAACGCGGATCACGAAAATCCGGATTGTTCGCGGCCTGCGCGAGCATCTGCGTTTCTTCCACACCGTCGATCCGGCCATCTCAAGGAAACGTAGCGTTGCCGGACGAACGTTAAAGAATCTGCGTGTGCCGATCGTCTCGATTGAACCGCTTGGTATCCGCCGGCTCTTCGACATGACCACGGGCTCCGGCGATTTCATTGCCAACGGCGTTGTGAGCCACAATTGCTACGCCCGCCGGACCCATTGGTTCCTCGAGGAGGACGGCGTACAGGAGTGGTCCTCGAAAATCTTTGCCAAAGTGAACGCCCCGGACATCCTGCGGCGCGAGTTGCGACGGCCCGGCTGGAAGCGCGAAGAGGTCGCGCTGGGGACGGCCACCGATCCCTACCAGGCGATTGAGGGCACATACGGGTTGACCCGGCGCATCCTCGCGGCGCTCAGCGAGTCCCGCACGCCCGCCGGCATCGTGACCCGCTCGCCACTGATCCTCCGGGATCTCGACCTGCTCACGGAACTGGACCGCCGCGCCGGCGTGACGGTGTGCGTCAGCCTCGTCACGACCGACGCGCGCATCGCGCGCGAGATCGAACCGACCGTGGCGCTGCCGGCGCAGCGCCTGCGGACGGTGCAGCGCCTCGCGGCGGCCGGCATACGCGCCGGCGTCATTCTGGCGCCGATCGTACCGGGGCTGACCGACGATCCGGCCGCGCTCGACGGCGTCGTCAGGGCCGCGCGCGACCACGGCGCGCATTTCGTCCATCACAACGTGCTGCATCTCGGCGACGTGACGCGGGACTCGTTCTTCGGGTTTTTGCGGGCGCGGCATCCGGGGCTGGTCCCCCGCTATCTACGAATGTACCGCGGCAAATACGCCCCCCAGGCCTACCGGGCCGGCGTCGGCGGGATCGTGGAAGCGTCCAAACAGCGGCACGGCATCGAGGCGCGGCGCCATCCCGCGCCGCCCCGGGAGCCGGCGCAACTGGACTTGTTCTGACCGCCGGCCGGTCAGCGCGCCCCGGCGTCGGCCGGACACCCGCACGGGGACGCGCCGCACCGCGGGCACCCGGCGCCGTAGCGGGCCGCGGCGCGGTCGAGGTCGACGTGGTAGAGGACGGCGACGCTCAGCGTCCACGCCAGGACGTCGGAGAGCTCCAGCGCGAGGGCGCCGCGGTCGCCGCCGCGCATCGCCTTCGCGACTTCGCCGACCTCTTCGACGAGGCGGCGAAACGTACCGTCCGCCCCGCGGGCGCGATCGCGCTCGCCGAACGTCGCGGCGATCCGAGCCTGCAGCGATGCCAGGTCCATATGCACACGGCCCCTACTCCTGGTGGAAGTGAGGAGCCCTTTTCGGAGTTCCGGAGAGGTCTCCCTTCTGTGGCCGCTGCCGCCGGCTATGGGCTCAACATCTCAGGTGTCGTGGCCGACCGCGTAAACACGTCGGTGGGATCTCCCCCCGACAGCGTCATGACGAACACGGGCTGGAACACGTCGTTCGTCGATTGCAGCGCGCTCCCCAGGCCCTCGTAGTCTCCCACGAAGAAGCCGGTGGTGGTGGGCGGCGCGAGCAGCATGTCAAATGGACCGGCGAGGTGCTGCTCCGTCCAGCTGGCCGGCTTGGTGCAGGTGCTGAAGCAGTTCACCACCCAGTAATCGGTCGGCAGCGTGGTTATGTTTCCCGCGGCCACGGAGCGGAAATCATAGTACGTCACGGCGATCCGGCCGTCGGGGCCGACTTGCACGGAGGCGGTGAACGCGGGCGAGTTGCCGGGGGTTTGGTTGATCTTCACCGGCGTGGTCCAGTGGACGCCCCCGTCGCCGGACGTCGCGAACGCGATGTCGTCCTTCCCCGTAAACCGGGTGTCCATCCAAACGGCGTAGAGCCGGCCGCTCTTGCGGTCCACGGCGAACGCCGGCAGGATGTCGCCGGTGCGGATCGCCTGGCCCGTGTTGGGGTCGTTGACCGGCTTGGAGAGAAGCTTGCTCACGATGACCGGGCTGGACCACGTCAGGCCTTTGTCGGCGGACCGGATGAGGGCGACGTTGAAGCCGCGCACGCCCTGCGCGTTCTTGAAGTTGTAGATCAGGTTGAAGCCGTCCACGAGGTTCCCGTTGGGCAGGACGAGGATCTGATTGCCGATCGTCTGGTTCACCTCGCCGGGATCGAAGATGATCCGCGGGGCCGCCCACGTATTGCCGCCGTCGGTGCTGCGGGAGAACCACGCCGGCCCGTGAAAGCCGATGGCATGCTCGAACGACAAGCCCCGGGCGCGCCCGGTGGGGACGACGAGCCGGTCCCAGACGACATAGACGAGGCTTGCGTTGGCGGGGTCGGCCGTGATTGATTCCTTGTCGTTGAAGACCGTCGTGGTCGTATCCAGGATCACCGTCGCCGGGTTGCTCCAATGCAGACCGCCGTCGGTCGACTTGCTCGCGAGCACGGCGCTATTGGGATTGGAGTCGTTGAAGGAGAGGGAAACCTGGTAGACGGTCCCGGTGGGGCCGAAACTGACCCACGGGTCGCTCGCGCGCTCGAAGTCGCCGCCGTTACTCGCATTCCCGCCCTCGCAGTGGGCGAAGGGCGCCATCGTCCGGGTCCAGGTGGCGCCGCTGTCGAACGACACGCCTGCAACGAGTCCGTTCGAGCCGCCGTTGGACCAGCGGTCCTGCTGCCAGGCGGCCACGACGTTGTTCGTGCTGGTGGGGTTGATGTCAACCCACGGCTCCACTTCCGCGCCCGGGAAGTTTCTGCCGGTCTGGGACGCCCCGTTGCATCCGAGCGTGAATGGCGAGCCGGAAACGGTCACGAGCGGCCCGAACGTCAGCATGGCACCGCCAAATGCGGACGACCCACCGGCGATCAGGAGCAGGGCGATCACAAGAGCAGCCGGCCGTCGCATAAAACAAGAACCCCCCTTCTCATGCCGCGGGAGGTCCTTGCGCCTGAGCCCCGTCCGGCAACCCGGCCGACTTGCCAGCAGCGCTGGCCTGTCCCGTGGCTTTGCGTCCCCAGATCTCTCTGGGTTTGCCTTTCTTGCGGAGGAGCGTGGTACAGTTCAGTTCTAGTGCAGGAGCTCTAAACAACACATATAACAGCACACGATCGATCAGTTGTCAACGGAGCGGCGGACTCACCGGACGACGACCACGCGCGCCGCGAGGCCGACCGGCGTGCCGCCGGCCACGATCGGCCAGCCGTACGCGGTCACAGGGCGGCCGGCCGCCATTTGCGGGAGCCACAGCCGCGACGCGCCGCGCACGAGGTAGGTTTGGGCGGACGTGCAGACCATCGTGCCGCCGACCACGAGACCGCCGACCTCGCCGTGCACCGACTCGATCGGCCCGGAGACCTGCGCGCCCTGGGACGCCATGAATTCGACGGTCACGCGCGCCGCGACGAGGCTTCCATCCGAGTTTACCGGGCCGTCAATGCGCACGACGTCAAACGGCGCGATCGCGGACGCGGCGGCCGTGCCGCTGTCGACGTGGACCTGGGTCGTGGCCGTCAGGAGCACCGCGTGTCGCGTCCCGGTGTCGGTCACCACGTCGAGGGTCGAGCCCGACCGCGCCGCCACGACGCCGGCCACGCCGGGGTTCGGCCCCGACGAGGACTGCGCCGCCGGACGCGGCGTCGACACCATCATCGACAGCGCCATGATCTCGCCATCCGGACGCATCACGCCCCACACCGTGGCATGGTCGCCGGTCCGGAGGAGGTCCGCCGCGAGCGGCCGCGACGTCGTGTCCGCGACCACCGTCTGCGCCAGCAGGTGGACGACGTGGGTGCCCGAGAGCGCGTGGGTCCGCCACATCGTCCCGCCCTCGAAGACGTCGGCGGTGCTCGGGCCGCCGATCGCGAGCGAGACGGTGC
>DASYZR010000156.1 GCA_035945995.1 bacterium | reverse complement strand
CCTGTTGCGGAGGTGCCGCATCCGATCCGGCTCCGTACCGTGGGCATCCGGAGACCTGAGCCTGACGTCCTCGATCCGAGCGTTCACAGCGCGAACCAGCTCAACAGCATCCTGGCCAAACTCGAGGCCAACCGTGCCGGGGTGGACGGTGCCGTCATGCTCAACCGGGCGGGATTCGTCGCGGAGACCGATTCATCCAACATTTTCATGGTTAGAGAAGGCGCCGTCATGACGCCGCGGGCCACCGCATGCGTGCATGGGATTACGCGGCGCGCAACTCTTGAGCTGGCGCGAACACGGGGCCGGGAGATACGCGAAGGTGATCTCTCGTTGTTCGACCTCTATTCAGCCGACGAGGTGTTTACCACCGGTACCGTGCAGGAACTGGTGCCGGTCGTCGAGGTCGACGGTCGGAACATCGGGCCGGGAACGCCTGGACCGGTGACCACCGAGCTCCTGGCCGCGTATCGGAATCTTGTGAGATCCGAGTGCGGCGCCGCGCAAGCTGTGCGGGCTTGATACGCAGTCGACAACGAGAAAGGGAGGCGGGAATGATCAACCATAGGGCTGTGGTGGCGGGCATCGTTGCTATGTTGCTGGTATTGGTTGCCGGCATGGGGGCGTATGCGCAACCGGGCGATGCCATCCCCGTGCCGGATGCCCTGAGGAAGGCCGGCGTGGTCCGGTTCGGCGCCGACTTCACCCAGCCCCCTGGGACGTTCTTGGACGCCAATCACCATATGTCGGGCGTTGACTTCGCGCTGTGCAACGAAATCGGTCGCCGGCTGGGTCTCAGGGTCGAATGGACCAACCTGCAGTTCTCCGGTTTGATCCCGGCGCTCGACGCCGGTCGGTTCGATGTGATCTGCAGCTCAATGCTGATCACGCCGCAACGGGCGCAGGCGGTGGACTTCGTTCCGTACCGACTGACGGCTCAAGGCGCCGCGGTTGTGAAAGGTAACCCGCACAACGTGCGGGACCTGCCGGACGTCTGCGGCTTGCACGCAGCCGAGCTGCTGGGCTCAGTGTACGAGCGTGTCATTAAGGCCCAGAGCCAGGACTGTATCGCACACGGCAAGGCGCCGATCGATCTCAAGACGTTCCCCACCGTTGCGGATGCGTATACGCAGCTCATCGACGGCCGCGCCGACGTTGTGATGGGTGACGAGCCCATCGTCACATACTACGTTACACAGAGAGGCGGCGGCCGCATCGAGATCGCCTTTGGCGGCAAGAATCCGACGTTCACCGGGCTCGCGATTCCGCCGGCCAACTCCGCACTCGCGGGACCGCTCACCGTTGCGCTCTACGCTATGAAGGGGGACGGCACATACGCCAAGATCATGGGGCAGTGGCACCTCGAATCTGGGGCCATACAGTTCTTCTAGGCGGCCACCTGGCCCGAGGCCGCCACGGAGCAATCCAGAGACAGCATCGTCATGTCGTGGAATTGGCCAACGTTCTTGCACTACATCGGCGCCGGGTTCATCCTCCATGGCGTGTGGACCACGGTATGGTTGACGGCCGTCTCCATGGTGTGCGGGATCACGATCGGTCTCGTTGCCGCGATTCTGTGCGTCTGGGGACATCCGCTCGCACGGGCATTTTACACGGGATACACGACACTGATTCGAGGAACGCCACTTCTCGTCCAACTCGTGTTTGTCTACAGTGGATTGCCAGCGTTTGGGATCCGGCTGGACGTTGCGGAGTCCGCCTTGCTCGCGCTCAGCGTGAACGAGGGTGCTTACGTCGCGGAAATCATCCGCGCGGGCATCGAGTCCATCCACCACGGCCAGATGGAAGCGGCCCAGGCACTCGGCATGACATACTGGAAGGCGATGCGGGTCGTGGTCCTCCCGCAGGCGGCACGGACCGCGGTTCCACCCCTCGGCAATCAGGTCAACAGCATGCTCAAGAGCACGTCCTTGGTGTCCGTGATCTCGATGGAGGAATTGTTCCGCGCGACCGAGGAAGCGATTCAAACCACATTTAGAGTACTTGAGCTGTTTGCCGTCGCGTCGATCTACTACCTGCTGCTCACTGGGCTGTGGACGCTGGTCCAGCACTCCATCGAGCGCCGGCTGTCCAGATCGATCAGGCACCGGGGCGGCCGGACGGGCGGATCTTGGGGGGCACCGCCGGCAATCGAATCGGTGACGCCAACATGAGCCAAGCACCCATGATCGAAGCGCTCGACGTGCGCAAGTCTTACGGCCCCGTGCATGCATTATGCGGCGTCACGCTTCGTGTCGCAGCCGGGGAAGTTGTGGTGCTCGTCGGTGCCAGCGGATCAGGCAAGAGCACGCTGCTCCGGTGCATCAACTACCTGGAGCGCCCCGATCGGGGACGCATTGTGGTGAACGGCCACCTGGTCGGGTACCGCGAGCACCAGGGCCGGCTCGTGGCCCTGCCGGAGCGGGTCGTGGCGGAGCAGCGGACCGAGATCGGGATGGTCTTTCAAAGCTTCAACCTGTTTCCGCACATGACGGTGATGGATAACGTGATGTCGGGGCTCATCCACGTGCGCCGCGCGAGAAAAAATGAAGCCAAACGCAGCGCCACGGCGCTTCTCGAGCGAGTCGGTCTCGCCGACAAGACGGCCGCGTATCCGTTGGAACTCTCCGGCGGGCAGCAACAGCGTGTCGCGATCGCCCGTGCGCTGGCGATGAACCCCAAGGTGATGTTGTTCGATGAGCCGACGTCTGCGCTGGACCCGGAGACGATCAAGGAAGTCCTCGATGTGATCCGGCGGCTGGCGCACACCGGCGTGACGATGCTGATCGCGACGCATGAGATGGGGTTCGCACGGGAGATCAGCGATCGGGTCGTGTTCATGGATCAAGGGACGATCGTGGAGGAAGCAACCCCTGCGCAGTTTTTCGACCACCCTCGAAGCTCGCGCTCGAAGTTGTTCGTCGACGCGATCCTCGCGCGCTGAGCGCTCCCGCCGGGACTTCTGAGCCTCAGGGTCTTGCCGCCATTGAATGCTGATGCACGCGCGCAAGAGAAGGATCGGCCCCGTGCGGTCAAAATTGCCCTTTGCGGGTTCGTAATGCGCAGGTCATCGGTTCAAATCCGATCGCCGGCTCTATATTCCTAAGGGTTTTTCGAAGGCCCGGTGTTCTCGCTCGTTTTCCCAAAGTTCAATCAATGAGATCAGGCTACGGACCGACGATAGCCGCGTCAATTCCGGCGCTTTTGCCGTCGACATTCCGCGAGAGCGGCACGGGCTTTCCGGGCGTCGGCGGGCCGTAAAGTGGGCGTAGGTCGATAGCTTGAAACCGGCGCGGGGGTGAGAAGGGGTTTTCGAATCCCACGCCTATATTCGATATATCGTATTTCCGGTGGGAGCGTGAGGAGTAACATTCACCTCGACGCCATGATGCTCCGGCCAACCGTGGCGCTGGATGGGGAGACGGTGGTGAGGACCGGATCGCTCGTGATCGACGAGGCCAGGCCGCGCGGCGGCACAGACGGAAAGAGGTGACGGCTAACGGACTCCAACGGCCTGTCTGGCTCGGGCAAGCGAGACAAGAGAGCAGATCATCGTGACTCGGTAAAACACGGACCCTCTACGACTACCTTTAGGCGCGGTTGGGTTGTCGTTGTCGACGTGCTTCGTTCGGCTGCGCCTGCACGTTGAGTCTGTTTCAAGAAGGAGGCGCTTTCGATTGGACGAGCTGCCCAACGCGCTAGAGGCTGAAAAGTTGTCCCTTCTGGGGGAGATCCAACAGCTCGTTGAGGTGGAGTCGCCGTCGACGGACAAGGCGGCCGTCGACCGCGTGGCGGCGATCTTGGAACAGCAACTCGCGGCTCTGGGCTGCAGCGTCGAAGTGATCCCCAACGCGCCGTATGGGAACTGCGTCGTGGGACGATGGGAACCGCCGGCGCAAGGCGACGGGTGGGCCGGCCTGCCTCGAAGCCCGATTGAAGGCGATCGCCGCGCGCTATTGGTTCTGTGCCACATGGACACCGTGTGGCCCCTTGGGACGTTGAAGGAGCGGCCGTACCGAGTCGAGTCCGGGAAGGCGTACGGTCCCGGCATCTTCGACATGAAGTCAGGGATTGTGTTCCCCATCGCGGCCTTGCGCGTGCTGCGGCGGCTTGGCCGCGCGCCGCGCAGGCCCCTGGTGTATCTGCTGACGGGCGACGAGGAGATCGGCAGCCCGTCATCGCGCGCGATCATCGAACGATTCGCGCGCACGTGCGCCGCGACTCTGTGCCTCGAGCCTTCAACGGCTCCTACGGGCGCCTTGAAGACGGAGCGCAGCGGGTGGGGACGCTTTGAAATGCTGATCAAGGGACGGTCCGCGCATGCCGGCGCCGCGCACCAGCAGGGCATCAACGCTTTGGAAGAGCTGGCGCACCAGATCCTGGAACTCCACGCGATGACCGATTACAGCAAGGACGTGACGGTGAGCGTCTGTATGGCGAAGGGCGGAACGCGGCCAAACGTCATTCCCGATGAGGCAACGGCGACGATCGATCTGCGCGCACGATCACCTGAGGCGCTGGAGGGCGTGGCGCGGCGGATCCTTGATCGCGCGCCGCACGTCTCCGGCGCCGGCGTCGAAGTCACGGGCGGCATCAACCGTCCTCCATTTGTCCGGACCGACGAGATAGTCGGGCTGTTCAAGCACGCGCAGGCGCTTGCGGCCGAGTTGGGGTTCGGGCTCGAGGAGGGACGGACCGGCGGCGTGAGCGATGGCAACTTCACGGCCGCCGCGGGGTGCCCGACGATCGACGGCATCGGCGGCTTCGGCGACGGGGCGCACGCGGTCCACGAACACGTTGTCGTCGACGAGCTGCCGCGCCGGTGCGCCCTCGTGGCGCGGCTCCTCGAGACGTTATGATTTTCGCGGCCGCAGATGCGGCCGGATGTATTTCACGAACAGGTCGAGCTGGTTAGGGTCCGGCGCCAGCAGGTTGAAGGTGAGCTCTTGCACCCCGGTGTCGATGCGTGCCTGAATGCGTGGGATGAGGTCCTCCGGCGTGCCCATGAGATACATCGGCGCGGTGGCCTCGTAGGAGTTGTGGCTGAACCGGGCAAGCATCGCCGTGAGCCGGTCCGGGGTGGCGTCGAGAGCGATATGCAAGTGATCCTGATGAGCGAAACGGATCTGCGCTGGGTCACGCCCGGCCGCGCGCGCCGCCCGGCACACCATGGCCCAGCTTTCGACGAGGCATGACATGTCCACGCCCGGCGATGACCGGTAGGCGGTCATGAAGCCGTCCCCAAGGCGGCCGGCCCGCTGCGTGGAACGCTCGGCCACGTAACCCTTGCTTTTCGTGATGTGCCCGCTTGTACCCGCGGGGACGGTGCCGCCGGCGATCCAG
Source organism: bacterium (assembly GCA_035945995.1). Lineage (NCBI taxonomy): Bacteria > bacterium. Next base: position 26,480 of record DASYZR010000156.1, on the reverse strand, counting down.
ATGGGCGGATGCGGCTTCTGGACCGGCTTCGGGAGCAGGCGCACCTCCGGGATGTTGAAGATCTGTCCTCGATAGGAGAAGACGTCTTCGGTCCACAGGCCCTTGATGATGGCGAGCATCTCATCCATCCGCCGGCCCCGGGTTCCCTTCGGCACCTGACAGGCGTTGTATTCGCGTTCGTCCCAGCCCACGCCGGCGCCGAAGATCACACGCCCGCCGGACGCCGCGTCGAGATTCGCGATCATCTTCGCCGTCAGCACGGGATCCCTGAGCGGAAGCACGAGGATGCCCGTCCCGAGGGTGATCCGCCGCGTGGCGCCGGCGACCAGGGCGAGTGAACTGACGGGTTCCATGAACACCACGCGGTAGGACGGCGGCGCCTCAAAGAGATGGTCGATGACCCAGAGGCTGTCAAAGCCGAGGTCTTCCGCTCGCCGTGCGAAATCCTGAAGGAAGGCAACGGTGGGGGGCGGCTCGCCGGGGAGCACGTATGCGGGCAAATACACTCCGAACCGGAGCACGTCCGTCACGGCCCGATCAGCCGAAACCGCAGCGCGCCCGTCATGGCCTATCAGCCGGGCGTTGCCCGGTTCAGCCCTTGTCCTCGACCCGCACGATCGCCGAAACCAGGCCTCCGCCGACGGGACCCTGGTGATATCCCCATCCGGCCGAGACGTAGACCGCCGGGTCGCCGACGACCGACGCCACGACGGCATTCAGGACCGCGCGCGCGGGACGGGTGTTCAGATCGGAGTCGGTGAGCAGCGTCGTGCGGCGGCCGCGTACCCTGCCGTCGACGGACACCGTCCCCTTGGCAAACACTGCCGCGATGCGGCGGCGGTCCGCGGGGCCCGGAGAGCACTCAAAATCCAGACCGGCATCGCGCAGCGCGGTGCGCACGCCGTCCGCATCGATGAGATCTTGTAAGATCGCGTGCCCGGCGCGGTAGGGGCTGTCCCACTCCGCGGCGTTGCCGATGAGCACGACCTCCCCGTGCATCAGCTCGACGCCGGCTGAGCTCGATGCGTAGCGCGAGAAGAGATCCTCCCGCGCGCAGATGTCGGCCTCCCGCACCTCGCCCGGCGGGATTTCGCCCAGCCCGATGGCCACCCCCAGAGCGCTGGCCCCGTTGGAGAAGCCCAACGAGGCCAGCGTGTTGGTTGTCTTGACCTTTCTGCCGCGGTCGCGGGCCGCGTTGATCCGCTCCGAGGTAAGGAGCGGGCACTTCACCTGGACGTATTTCACGTCGCCGGCTTCCGCAATGCCTGCGCCGGTCATCGCGTCCTTGACGGCCGCGGCGACCGCGTGCACCTGCTCCAGCGTGCCTACTTCCTCGGGCAGAAGCTCTCGTGTGAAGCCGACGCCGACGGCGAGGCGCTTGCCGCCGGCGCCCGGCCCGCGCGTGACGCGCCGCGCCAGCACGACGGCGTGCGGGGTCATCACGCCTTCGCATCCGCCCGAGCCCACCAGGGCGACGCGCCCCCTGATATCTTCCATCGAAGCTCCCATCGAGCCGGCCAGACACCGCGCGAACGACTCCACCGCGTACTGCCGGGTGAAGTCGTTGACCCGGCCGTTCCCCTCCGTCTTCGCGATGATCGCGACGACTTCGTCCGCTCTGAGCGCGCCCCTATCGAAGATCGCCCGTAGCGGTCCGACATCGTCGGGCGACGCCATCGGGAATCTGTAGACTTCCGCGGCGAACATCAGACCGTCACCTCACCGGCGACGGGCGCCTCACGCAAGCTCGCTCCTGTAGGTTTCCTTTACCGCCAGCAGGTAGGTCAGAAAGGAGATAATGCCGGCCGCGATCAGGTAGTAGGTAAACGACAGGTTGTTCTTGGTCGTGGTCACAAGATACGTGGCGATGAAGGGCGCCGTGCCGCCGAACGCGGCGACGGTGAGGTTGTAGGGGACCGAGATCGACGTGTAGCGGACGCGGGTCGGGAACATCTCCACGTACGCGGCGACGCACGCACCCGAGAACAGCGCCTGGATGAACACGCCGACAATCTGCGCGATGAGGATCGCGCCGAAGCTCCGCGATCCCATCAACAGGAAGATCGGGATCGGCAGAATGATCGCCGCCGCGCCGTGCGCGAGCAGAATCGGCCGCCGGCCGATGCGATCGGAGAGGATGCCGAGGAGCGGTACCATGATCAAGAAGGCGATCAGCCCGATCGTGTTGATGGTGGACGCCGTGCGCAGCGGCAGCTTCAGCACAGTGGCGACGTAGGTGGGGAAGTAGACGAGGAACACGTAGTAGGCGACCGTCCCGCTCACCGTGAATCCGATGACGATCAGCAGGCGCTTCCAGTGTTTTCCGAACGCCTCCGCGAGCGGCGCCGCCGCGATCTCACCCGTCTTTTGGAGCGCGCGGAACATCGGCGTCTCCTCGATGGCCAGCCGTAGGTAGAGCCCGATCGCCGCCATCACGAGGCCTGACAGGAACGGAATCCGCCATCCCCATCCGGCAAGGGCCGCGGGCGACATCACGGACGTGAGCAGCGTCGCGATCGCGGACCCCAGCAGAAAGCCGCCTCCCACGCTGACCTGCTGCCAGCTCCCGATGTATCCGCGGCGCTGACGCGGTGCGTACTCCACGAGAAACGCGGCCGCCCCGGCCCACTCGCCGCCGGCGGAAAAGCCCTGGAACAGGCGGAGTACCACGAGCAGGACGGGGGCCAGAATGCCGATTTGGGCGTACGTGGGGAGGACCCCGACGAGAAACGTCGCGACTCCCATGAGGATGATCGTTGCGGCGAGGGCGTTGCGGCGGCCGATCTTGTCGCCGAAGTGGCCGAAGACGAACCCGCCCACAGGGCGCATGAAAAAGCCGACGCCAAATACGGCGAAACTGAGCAGCAGCGACCGGTGGGGCACCGTTGAAGGAAAGAAGTTGTTACCGAGGAATGAGGCGAAGTACGCGTAGACGGCAAAATCGTACCACTCGATGATGGTTCCTACCGCACCGGCGGCGATCGGGACTGTCGCTTCCGCTTCCGAGGGCGTATGTTGGGCTCCGGGGATGATGACACGCTGTGCCATCGCTTATCCTCCCTCCAACCCTGAAGGAGCCTCGAGCGTGGCGACGCTTCACCACTTTCCGTGCGAATTCCTGGGCACCGGGCCGGCCGTGACGAGCGGTGGCGGCTCGACCGGGTGCGGCGGTTTCCAAGACGCATCCACAAGGGAGGGAGTCATGAGTACGCAGACGCCTGCCCTGGAACCGTGGCAGTGGTCCGAAGATCAGTGGCGCCGGATCGTCAACAAGGTCCGCGCCGGCCGGAAGTTCAAACCGGCGGCGTGGAAGGACAACGCGCGCTGCGCGGTCGCCCTGTCGTTCGACTCGGACCACGAGACGAACGAGCTGCGCGACGGGGGCAAGTCCATCGGCCGGTTGTCCTGGGGTCAGTACGGCAACCGCGTCTGCGTGCCGCGGATCCTCAAGATCTTGGAGAAGTACGGCGTCAAGGCCACCTTCTACGTGCCGGCCGTCGTCGCCCTCACCTATCCGGACGAGCAGCGCCGGGTCGCGGCGGAGGGGCACGAAATCGGCATCCACGGGTGGATTCACGAGCTGAACTCGGTCTTGCCGTACGAAGCCGAACGCGACCTCATGCGGCGGTCCGCCGACGCGCTCGAGAAGGTCACCGGGAAGCGCCCGGTGGGCCTGCGCACGCCGTCGTGGGATTTCAGTCCCAACACGCTGGCGATCGAAATGGAGATGGGACTCGCCTACGACTCGTCGCTCATGGCGGACGAGGACTGCTACGAGCTGCTGCTGGACGGGAAGCCCACCGGGATCGTTGAGCTCCCCGTGGAATGGGTGCGCGACGACGCCGTGTACTTCATGATGCACCGCTTCCAATCGCTGCGGCCCTACACGCCGCCCCCGGACGTCTTCGACATCTTCCGGCGCGAGTTCGACGGCGCCTACGAGGAGGGCGGCGTTTTTCAGCTGACCATGCACCCGCACTTCAGCGGCTACCGCTCGCGCATCTGGATCCTCGAGGAGATCATCCGCCACGCGCGCGCCAAGGGGAACGTCTGGTTCGCCTCCCACGCCGAGGTTGCGGCCTGGGCGAAGGAGCATGCCGCCTGACCGGCTGGGGCGGGTCGCGTCGGGGTTGGCGGCGTTCAACGGCGGGATCACCGCCCGCCTCGAGCGGTTTTCGGGGAGGGCACAAAGCCATTTTCGGGGCCGCCGCGGTGGACCCGCGACAGAGAACCGTGCTGTCCATCTTTGCCTGGAGGAGTACAGGCGTCAGAATGCAAATTTCCGCTCAGTGTTCCGGGCATCTCTGACGAGCACGCCGATTCGTGTGCGCGCCTTCGTGTTCACGGAGTGACGCCTCGATCCAGTATCGCGGTGGCGCGAAGGAGGCCTTGGGAATGGCGCACGAGATCGACACGGACCTCCTGATCATCGGGGGTGGCGGTGCAGGGGCCAAGGCTGCGATCGAAGCCCAGAGCCGCGGGCTGAAAGTTGTGATGCTTGTTAAAGGCTATCTGGGCCGCAGCGGCTGCTCCATCTTCGCCGGCAATCTGAACTGGTTCGGACCTCCCAAAGACCCCGATGCGCCCGCGCAGCCCGACGAGGAACGGCAGCGACGCACGATGACCTTCCTCGCCAAATATACTCATTACCTCGGCGATCAAGAGTATATGAAGGACGCGGCCCGGTTCACATTCGATCACTTCTACCCGTGGCTGGAAGCCCGCGGCCTCTACCTGCTCCGTCATGATGATGGATCTATCGTGGTGGATCTCCCCCGGGGGACGCAGGCCTGGGCGACCAAAATGGGGATGTCCGGCCAGATCATCATGGATATGATGCGCAAGGAGATCCTCCGCTGCGGCATTACCGTACTGCAGGAGGTCGCTGCGACATCGCTGTTGACCGCCGGCAGCGAAGTCGTTGGGGCGACCGCCCTCGACTACCGAAACGGAGAACAGGTCGTGGTGCGGGCCAAGGCGACCATCCTGGCCACCGGGCACTCGAACTATCTCTCCCTGCGGTCCACCGGAACGCGGGAAGGAACGGCCGCCGGATGGATCATGGCGTTCCGCGCCGGATGCACGCTTCAGAATCTCGAGATGCAGTGGTTCCATGCTTCCGACCTGGCCCGCCCGCGTTCGTGGATGCGGCTCCACCTGTATCCCAACCCTACGCCCGGAACGGCGCAGCAGACTCGCCTGCACAACCGCGATGGCGAGTTCTTCTTTGACGGTCGGTTTCTGCCCGACAATCCCGTTCCATACATCATGCAGCTCAAGTATCTGGCGAAACAGGTGCAACAAGGCAAGGCGGCGTTTGGCGGCGATTATTTCACCAGCTACCGGCACTTCGAGCCCGAAGTCCTGTCCCGATACATCTACCAGACCCAGTTTCTCGAGAAACTGGGCCTGGATCCGACGCGCGACCTCATCGAGAACGCCATCTCCTGGCATATGAACGTCGGCGGCGTCCGCGTCAACGGCCGGACGATGGAATCGGAGCTACCCGGTCTGTTTGTCGCGGGATCGGTCAGCGCTCTTGTCACCGGTGGGCTGCCAAACGTCATGTACGACGGGTTCATAGCGGCGCAGCGCGCCGCGGACTATATCAACGGTCGCCCCCTTCCGCGTCTCGATCAGGATCGCCTGGATCGGGATTTCCGGCGCGTACGGAGCTATTTCCGAACGGAGCCCGGCGATGGACTCTTGCCGGCGCAGGTGATCAAGCGGGTGCGCTCCGTGATGTGGGCTCACATGAACTACGTAAAACGCGAATCGACCATGCAGGAAGGCCTTGAGAAGCTCGGCCGCATTCGCGCCGACGTGCTTCCGCGCATGCGGCTGCAGTCCCTCACGCGCCGCTTCAACTACGACTGGATGGAGGCGGTCGACGCGGAAGATATGTTGGACGCCTGCGAGTTGTTGATCCGCTTCTCGCTGTATCGAAAGGAGAGCCGCGGCGCGTTCTACCGCGCGGATTATCCGCACACAGACAATGCGCAGTGGCTCCGGCACGTCGTGGGCCGCCGGCTGAACGGGGACCTGATTCTCGAGGACCTGCCGGTGGATCTCCCGTATGCGCGCCCCGCCGAAGGCAAGGCCGACTTCTTCGAGGTGGACTATTGATGGACACGGTTAAGGCGAACGTCTACCGGTATGCGCCCGACGTGGATTCGGCGCCGCGCTATGAAACGTATGTGGTGCCGCATGAAAAAGATATGCGCGTGCTCGACGTCCTCGAGGCGATTCGAGAGGACCTGGGCCAAGCGATCGGCTACCGCTGGCTCTGCGGTGTTAAGAAGTGCGGCCTCTGCGCCATGATCGTGAACGGCAGGCCGTGCCTGGCCTGTTGGGAACCGGCGGAACCCGAGATGACCATCGAACCGCTTGGAGGCTTCCGAATCATCCGGGATCTTGTCGTCGATCGGGACGAATACGAGCAGGAGATTCTCCGGCTCGAGCCGTTTCTTCACCGGCCGGCGGATCGCCCCTACGCCGGCTTCCCCGAAGCCCTCACAGGCGTCGAGATGCGGCGCGCCGCGACCATGATGAACTGCATCGAATGCCTGTTGTGCGTTGCGGTCTGTCCCACCGTCAGCGAACGCTTCGCCGGCCCCGCGGCCCTGGTGCAGCTCGCCCGGTGGGCGTTCGATCCTCGTGACGGCGCCGAGCGCGGCGCGCACGCGATTTACGGCGGGATCGGCCACTGCGCCGACTGCGGCGACTGTACCGCGGCGTGTCCGGCAGGCATTCCCATCAAGGAAGTGGCGATCGCAGGCCTCCGGGAAATTTGCGCGAGAGAGGGTTACACGGGCTACGGCCCTGCGCCCGAATACAAGTGCGGACGCAACAGCGTACGATCGTTCGGCGATCAGACTGAGAGCTCGATCGATACTCCATCGGATTAGACCCTGCCGGCGCGGACGGTAAGCCGTTGTGCCGGCAGGTGGGGGTAACGGGCGTCGCGAATCCGGCCCCAATCCTGGTCCACATCACCTGCGAGGGGGAGAACCGCCGGGTCATATCCAATGGATGCAGGCGAAGGTGCGTCGACCAATCGCCGCGACGTAGTGCAGGAGGGGTTCGGCGCGCCTTCCGCGGCTATGTCCCGGAGCCATGGGCTCGATCACTGGGGTCCCGTTCTTTCCCTGGTCCCAGGTCTGATTTTCCTCGTGCTGTTTCTCGTGGCTCCCCTCGTGCTCTCCTTGTCTTACAGTCTCAGACCCACCAGATTGCTCCCCGCGGGCACACCGTCTCCAAGCATGGCCAACTATCTGTACCTCGCCGCGCACGGAGTCTACGTCGATGCCTTCGTTCGAACGCTGCGGCTGTCGTGCTACGTGACGTTCGGCACATTGATTCTAGCGTACCCCACGGCGCTGGTGCTCCGTCGCCTTCACTCCCGGTTCGGCAGCACGCTGATCCTGGGATTGAGTTTCCCAATTCTCGCCGGCCCGCTCGTCATCGTGATGGGCTGGATGTTGCTCCTGCCCCAGCATGGTCCCATCAACCACCTGCTCATGAGTCTGGGTCTGGTGGGGCGACCGATCGAGTTCATCGGCACGGAAACGGGCGTGATCATGGCGCTCGTGCAGTTCACTCTGGCGTTCGCGGTGTTGAACATCTTCAACTCGCTCTTACGGATCGATCGGTCGCTCATCGAGGCAGCCGGCAGCCTCGGGGCCAACCCGCTCCGAGCCTTCCGGCACGTGACGTGGCCGCTGAGTCTCCCGGGGGTATTCTCCGCGTCCATTCTTGCGTTCGCGCTGGCCGCCGGGGCGTTCATGGCCCCGTACTACCTCGGCGGCGATACGCTCCTTGTCGCGACAACGCTGGTGACGCAGTTCATGCTCACGTCGTTCAACTGGGAGCTGGCCTCCGCGGCGGCCATCGTTCTGGTGATACTCTCCATGGGCCTCATGTTCGGCTACAGTACGGTCATCGCGCGAGTGATCGAGCGGCGGTTCGGCGGCCACGCGAGGGACGCGAGCTGAGGCGGCCCTTTCCCCGATGAGGAGCAACACGCTCGCGGGGGGACTCCTGGAGATTCTGTCCTACCTGTTTGTCGCGTTGGTATACCTCTACGTTCTTGCGCCGGCGCTCGTCGTCGTCGTCGGGTCGTTCAACTCGGCCCCGAGCTTCCCCAGTGCGTTCGAGTCCTTCACACTGCGCTGGTACCGCGAGCTCCTGCAGCATCGAGAATTCATGGACTCCATGCGGATCAGCGTGGTCATCGCCGCGGCGGCCGCGGCCATCGCCACCTTGCTGGGCGTCCCGGCTGCGTTCGCGTTCGTGCGCGGGCGATTCCGTCACCGGGACACGCTGGCCGCCTTCTTTATGGTGCCCCTCGTCATCCCTCAGATCGTGTTGGGCCTTGCCATGCTGCAGCTCCTCAGCCTGTTGCGGATTCCGATCACCACCGTGGGCTTGGTGCTTGTCCATGCCGTCTTCATTATGCCGTTCGTGCTCCGTGCGATGGTAACCAGTCTGACGCACTTCGACCGCACGCTGGAAGAGGCGGCGATGAGCCTGGGTGCATCCCGTCTTCGCACACTCTGGCACGTGACGCTTCCACTGACCCGCGCCGGGCTGACGGCCGGGTTTGTCCTGGCCTTTGTCATGTCGTTTGTCAACGTTCCGCTCTCCCTGTTCCTGGCGTCTCCGATGAGCACGCCGCTGCCGGTCCGGGTCTTCGCGTACATGGAGTCCCGCATCGATCCTCTCATCGCCGCGGTGGGGGCGTCGCTCGTGCTGCTGGTCTTTATCGTCACGTTCGTGCTCGAGAAAGTTCTGCATCTCCGGTTGCTGGTGTGATGACCGCGTCGGCGCCGGCGAATGCGCGACCGCCTGCCAGTGCCGTCGTGCGGTAAGGCGAGTCCATAACCGCTAGGGGAGGTGGGTATCGTGAAACGAGTGCGCTCGTCACCCGAGGTCGCGCGTGGCCGGGGACCCCGGCAGACACGGCGTCGGTTCCTGGCCCAGGCCGGGGTGGCTGCGCTCGGCGCGGCGGCGGCCCGGCCGGCGTGGCTCGGCGGGACGATCACGCGGGCGCAGGCCCAGGGACGCAGGCAGATCGTGGTGTCCACGTGGGGCGGCGTCACCGAGGATGGGCTCAGGAAGTTTGTGGCGCCGACCTTTGAGCGCAAGTACAATGCCACGGTGGCCTATGATCTCGGCGGCGCCGCCGCGCGCTACAACAAGCTGCTGGCACAGGCGGCCAACCCGCAGATCAACATCATGCTGAACGTCGAGGACGTCCTTGTCGACGGGATCGAGCGCGGGCTGCTCGCCAAGTACGCCCCGAGCAGCGTGCCCAACGTGAAGGATCTCTACGATTGGGCGACGCCGAAATCGATCGAAGGATATGGGGCGGCCTACTCCGTGCTCGCGTATGGACTGCTCACGGCGACGGGCAAGATCGGGAAGCCGGTCACCAGCTGGCGCGACCTCTGGCGGCCGGAGTTCCGGGGCAAGCTGGCCATCGCCGCCCCCTCCCACTCGCAAATGCCGATGCTGCTGATCGCCGCCGCCGAGCTGAATGGAGGCAGCCAGGCGAACATCGAACCGGGGCTCGCCGCACTGGGGCAGCTCCGGCCGATCAAGCAGTCGTTCTTCTGGACCGACTACGCCGCGCTCGTACGGTCCGGCGACGTCATCATCGCCACGGAATTTGACTACTACGGTCTGATCATGCGACAGCAAGGATACGGAGTGTCCTGGATCATGCCGCAGGAGAAGGGCTTCGGCTCGCTGGAGTGCGCGGCGATCGTGAAGGGTGCCCCGAACCAGGAGCTGGCCGAAGCGTACCTCAACCTCATGTTCGATCCCGACGTGCAGAGGAACATCGCGACGCAGACCTTCCAGGGGCCGTCCAACAAGCGGGTGAAAGTCGGTCTCCCGCTGTCCGAGCAGATTCTGTACGGCCCACGGCTCCGGCACGTGCGGTGGTTCGATGCCAAGTTTATCAATGATAATAAAGGGCGCTGGATCGAACGGATCAATACGGAGGTTGTTCCGAAGTGGCGGCTGTAGGCGGTCGCAATGCCGGAGGCAGGCGGCTGAGGCCGCGGGCCGGCGTCATCCGCTGACGCATGCGGGGTCTTGTGATCGAGAACGGCGCCGTCCTGACCTGCGACGGCGAGGATCGCTACCTTGCCCCCGGGCGGATCGTCGTGCGGGGCGGGCGGATCGCACAGGTCCTGGATGGCGCCGACGATCGTCTGGGGGCGCGCGGCATCGTCTCGCCTCCCGGCGAGGACGAAGAGTGTGATCGGGTCGATGCCGGCGGTTGTACCGTCATTCCCGGGCTGGTCAACTGCCACACGCACCTCTGGCTCAGCCTGTTCCGGGGCGAGCTCGACGACCTCACGCTCTTTCCATGGCTTCGCCGCCTCGGGCCGCTGTCCGGGGAACTCAACGACGCGGCGATCCTGCGGGCCACTTACTTCGGCATGGCCGAGTCGCTGCTGTCGGGCACAACCTGCCTCTGCGAGTGCTGCCGGTACGCGCCGGACCTCAGCGCGCACGTCGCGGCGGCAATCGGCTGCCGGCTCGTGGTCGGGGGGATGCCGCCCAGCGAGCTGTTCGGCATCCCGCTGCCCCACGACTATGGACGCCTCGTGGCCCGGACGCATCGCGCGGCCGGGACCCACGACGGAAGTCGGAACCTGGTGTCCGTCTGGGCCGGAGCGCACTCCGTCTACAACTGCTCCGCTGATTTCCTGCGGGAGGCCAAACGCACCGCGACCGCGCACGGGTACGATTTCTACATTCACCTGGCCGAATGCCGCGACGAGGTCGACGCGATCAGGGGACGGCACGGGCGGACGCCGGTGCGGTACGCGGCCGACCTGGGGTTGCTCGATCCGCGCACGGTGGCCGTGCACTGCGTGTGGCTGTCGGACGACGACATCCGCCTGTTCCGGCAAACCGGAGCCCGGATGGCGCACTGCCCGGTGAGTAATGCCAAACTCGGGAGCGGTGTCGCGCCGGTGACGAAGTACCGCGCCGCCGGCATCACCGTCGGGCTGGGCACCGACAGCATGGTCAGCAATAACACGCTGTCGCTGTTCCAGGAGATGCGTTTCAGCGTTCTGATCCAGCGGGCCGTCCTCCTGGACGCGGCCGCGCTCACCGCCGCCGACGCCTTGAGGTTGGCGACGATAGAGGCCGCCCGGACGCTGGGGCTGGAGCGGGAGATCGGTTCGATTGAGCACGGCAAGTGGGCAGATCTCGTCCTTGTGCGGTCGAGCCGCCCCGGTCCCATCACCAAGGAGACGGCGCTGTCCGACGTCGTGTACTCGGCTCAGCGGGACGAGATCGAGGCCGTCTACGTCGGAGGCGAGCGCGTCGTGTCCCGCGGGCGCCTCACGCGAATCGATGAGGCCTCGCTGAAGGAACGGATTCGAGGAGCGCGGCCGCGTGAGTGACGTCAGGCTGCGCGAGGTGAGCAAGAGCTTCGGCGAGGTGCGGGCCGTCGATCACGTCTCGCTGGACGTGCAGGCCGGGGAGTTCGTCTCACTCCTGGGACCCTCGGGCTGCGGCAAAACCACAACGCTCCGGCTCATTGCGGGCTTCGAGCGCGTCACAAGCGGGGATATCTTCATCGGTGGCGGCGATGTGACAACCATGCCCGCCTACCAACGCAACATCGGCATGGTGTTCCAGCACTATGCGCTGTTCCCCCACATGACCGTTCGCGAGAACGTCGCTTTCGGACTGCGAATGCGGCGGGTGCCCGCCGCGGAAGCGGCTCGGCGCGTCTCGGATGTCCTCGACCTCCTCCACCTCTCGGGCCTGGGGAATCGCTACCACCACCAGCTCTCCGGCGGTCAGCAGCAGCGCGTGGCGCTTGCGCGGGCGCTGGTCATCAAACCGCAGATTCTCCTGCTCGACGAACCGCTGTCCAACCTCGACGCCAAGCTGCGCGAAGAGATGCGCGTGGAGCTCAGACAGGTCCAGCGGCAGGTCGGCATAACGACCGTCTTCGTCACCCACGATCAGGAAGAGGCCCTGGTCATGTCGGACCGGATCGCGGTGATGAATCACGGAAGGATCATCCAGTACGGCACGCCGGCCGACATCTACCAGCGGCCGGCCCACAGTTTCGTTGCCGGTTTCATCGGGCAATCCAACCTGCTATGGGGGGAGGTTCAGAGTCAGGAGAACGGTCTCGCCAGAGTCCGCGTCGACTCGGGCCTCGAGGTCGTCGCCCGGTCCGATCAACCCGTGCCGCCCGGGCGCCGCGTGTTGGTGATGATACGGCAGTCTCGCGTGAAGGTCGGTCGCGAGACGCCGCAGACGGCATTGAACAGCTTCGCCGCACGGCTCGAGTTCGTCACGTATCTCGGTGAGGCCGTCCAGTACCTGTGCCGCGTGGGAGAGCTGCGCCTCGTCGCCACGGCGGCGATCGACGCGGACGCCCCGTCGTTCCAGCCGGGAGCGCCCGTCACGGTGTCCTGGCGGCCGGACGACTGCCTCGTGTTGAGAGAATAGATGGAGGTACAGGCGCCGCGGACGCTGGACGAGGCGCTCGAGATGAAGGCGGCGCGCCCCGAATCGGTGCCCATCGCCGGCGGCACAGATCTCATGATCGACCTGAACTTCCACCGGCGCCGGCCCCCGGTCCTCATGGACGTGTCGCGGCTCCCGGAACTGTGCGCATGGCGGCGCGACGATGACACGATGGTGCTCGGCGCCGGTATCATCTATAGCCGCGTCATCGCCGAACTGCGCGAGTTCGTCCCGCTGGTGCAGGCGGCCAGGTCGATCGGCTCTCCTCAAATCCGGAACCGCGGCACCGTGGGAGGCAATGTGGGGACTGCGTCTCCGGCCGGGGACGTCCTTCCCGTGCTGGCTGCCTACGGGGCCGAGGTGCTCGTCGCATCGGGCCGGCGCGGCGTTCGAGCCGTGTCGTGGTCCGAGTTCTTCCGGGGTCCCAAGAAGACGTGCCTGGCGCCGGACGAACTGATCACCGGGGTACGCTGGCGCCGGTCCGTCGGGCCCGGCTCATTTTCGAAGGTGGGACCTCGGAACGCGATGGTCATCGCCGTGGCGAGTGTGTGCCTTGTCCTCGACGAGGCACGCCGGGGCGTGCGGGTCGCGCTCGGTTCAGTCGGGCCGACGGTCTTGCGTGCGCCGGCCGCGGAGGCGGAGATCACGCGCGCCATGGCACGTCTCGGCCTGTGGGACGATCCTCGGGCCCCGCTTGCGGCGCACGACTCGGAGGCCTTTGGAGAGCGTGTCGCGGAAGCGGCGCGTCCGATCGACGACGTTCGCGGGACCCGCACATACCGCCGGCACGCATGCCGCGTCCTCGCGCGCCGGGCGCTCGCGTGGGTGCTGGAGGATCGGCGAGTCCCGGCCGGCGGGATCACCTGATGCTCGTCCGCGTCACCGTCAACGGCGAGCAGCGCACCGCCGATGTGTGGCCCGGTGCCAGTCTTCTGTCCATGCTGCGGGAACATCTCGGCCTCCCCGGATCCAAGAACGCATGCGAGCAGGGGGAATGCGGGTCGTGCTCGGTGTGGCTCGACGGCGCACTCGTGTGCTCCTGCCTGGTGCTCGCGGCGCAGGTCGAAGGCCGTGACGTGCGGACGGTTGAATCACTCACGCCCGAAGGAGGCAGCCTGCATCCGGTGCAGGAGGCGTTTGCCGCCGCCGGAGCGGTGCAGTGCGGATTCTGTACGCCGGGGTTCATCGTTGCGGTCGTCGACCTTTTGCGTCGCGATCCTTCGCCGAGCGACGCCGCCATCCGGGAAGCGCTCTCTGGAAATCTCTGCCGGTGTACCGGGTACCAGAAGATCCTGGACGCCGTGAGACTCGCGGCCGGGCGAGTGCCGGCCCGCCCCCTGGAGTCGCCGGACTAATGCGAATGCGTGGGGGTCGCGGGCCTTCAAAGGCTGCCGCCGATGACCGCACGGCCCTCGAGGAAGTCAGCGCCGGGAGTCCGGGCCGGAAGATCCTGATCGACACGTGCCAAGTCGTCGTGACCATGGACGATGCCGGAACCGAGATCCCGTCCGGCTCGATCCTCGTCGACGGCGGAGGGATCTCGTGGGTGGGTGCGGGCAACCCGCCGGACGTGGACAACGTCATCCGGGTGGACGGACGCGGTACGGTGGCCGTCCCGGGGTTCGTCAACACACACCATCATTTCTACCAGGCCCTCACCCGGGTGCGCGCGCAGGGCCAGGGGCTGTTCGGGTGGCTCCGGACCCTGTATCCGGTATGGGCGGCTCTCGACGAGGAGTGGGCACGGACGGCGGCGCGCGTCGCGCTCGCCGAGCTGGCGCTGTCGGGTTGCTCCACCACCTGCGACCATCCATATCTGTTCCCGAAGGGAAGCCTGGCCGTTCTCGCCGCCGAAGTGGACGCGGCCCGGGAGGTCGGTCTTCGGTTCCATCTGTGTCGGGGATCGATGGATCGCGGCGTTTCCCACGGAGGACTGCCCCCGGATTCGATCGTCGAGGACGCCGACGTGATCCTGGCCGAAACTGAGACCGCGGTGCGTCGGTTCCACGATCGGGCTCCCGGAGCCCGGTGCCGGCTCGCGATCGCTCCGTGTTCGCCGTTTTCCGTCAGCCATGCTCTCATGAAGGAATCCGCGGCGCTCGCCCGGCGGCTTGGGGTGCGGTTGCACACGCACATCGCTGAGACGGTCGACGAGGAAGCATACTGCGTGGAGACGTACGGATGCCGTCCACTCGAACTGCTGGACAGCCTCGGTTGCCTGGGGCGGGACGTATGGCTGGCGCACTGCGTGCACGTGAACGATGAGGACATCCGCCGCATCGCCGGGACGGGGACCGGCGTCGCATGGTGTCCGACCTCCAACCTCCGGCTCGGTTCGGGGATTGCGCCCGCACGGAACTTGGCGGATGCTGGGGCTCCGGTGGGGCTCGCGGTGGACGGCTCGGCTTCCAACGACTCAGGCCACATGCTCGCAGAGGCGCGAATGGGCATGCTCGTCTCCCGCACCGGTCTCGGCTCTTCGTTGAGCGCCAGGGACGTCCTCCGGATCGCGACCCGCGGAGGCGCCGCCGTCCTGGGACGGGACGACATCGGCTCCATAGAGCCGGGAAAGCGCGCGGATATCGCCCTCGTGAGCGTCGACGGCGTGTGGTTTGCCGGTGCGGAAGCCGACCCTGTGGCCGCGGTCCTGTACTGCGCGCCGCGATGCGTGCGGGACCTGTTTGTCGAGGGGAACGCCGTGGTCAAAAACGGCTGCCTCGTGACGGCCGACCAAGATGAGATCGCCGCGACTGCCCGCCGCGCGAGCCGTCGGATCATGGCGCAAAATCCATGAGCACGAGCCTGCGGTATGAGCCGGGGCGTTCTTGGGGCGGATCGGCGTGAGTCTTCGCACGGTCTCCCGGCCTCGCCACGGCGTCGGCGAAAGCGTGCCGCGACCTGACGCCGTCCCAAAGACGAAGGGCAGGTTTCTATTCGCAAGCGATCTCTGGGCGGAGGGCATGCTCTGGGGCCACACCGTGCGCAGTCCGCATCCCCACGCGCGGATTCGCTCCATCGAGATCACAGGCGCCCTGACCCACCCAGGCGTCCACGCGGTGCTTCTCGCGTGCGACGTCCCCGGTAAGAAGACTTATGGGCTCGAGGTGGCCGATCAGCCGGTGCTCGCACAGGACCGCGTCCGGTACCAGGGCGAACCCGTGGCGATTCTCGCGGCGAGCGATCCCGAAACGGCCCGGCGGGCCGCCGAGAGGATCGTGGCAGAGTACGAGGTGCTTCCCGCCGTAACGGACATGGAAGACGCGCTGCGCCCGGGCGCGCCCCACGTGCACGAGTTCGGCAACGTGCTTCGGCATCTTGCGATCGTGCACGGTCATCGAGAATTCAAGGCCGACGTCTGGGTCGACGGCTACTACGAGGTCGGCATGCAGGACCAGGCTCCGCTCGGCCCGGAAGCCGGCCTCGCGGTCCCCGCCGCGGACGGCGGCATCGACCTGTATGTTGCGACCCAGTGGCTGCATGTCGACCGGCAGCAGATCGCCCCGTGTGTGAACCTGCCGGTCGAAAAAGTCCGGCTGCACCTCGCCGGAGTCGGCGGGGCGTTCGGCGCCCGCGAGGACATCAGCATGCAGATTCACGCGGCCCTGCTGGCGCTGCGAACCGGGAAACCGGTCAAGATGGTCTACAGCCGGGAAGAGTCATTTTACGGCCACGTCCACCGGCATCCGTCGCGCATCTGGCTGCGGCACGGGGCCGCGCGTGATGGCCGCCTGCTCAGCGTTCGCGCCCGGATCCTGGTCGACGGTGGTGCCTATACCTCTTCCTCGCCCGCGGTGATCGCCAACGCCTCGACCTTCGCGGTCGGTCCCTATGAGATGCCGCACGCGCGCATCGAAGGCACCGCGGTCTACACCAACAACCCGCCGTGCGGCGCGATGCGGGGTTTTGGAGCCGTGCAGGCGTGTTTCGCCTACGAGGCACAGATGGACCGGCTTGCGCGGGCCTTGGGCCGGGATCCGGTGGACCTGCGGCTCCAAAACGCGCTGGCGACGGGATCGGTCCTCCCCACCGGCCAGATCGTGCGCGGCAGTGCGCCCGTCCGTGACGTGATCCGGCGCTGTGCCGCCCTCCCGCTCCCCGCTGAGGGTCCGTCTGCCGGCCGCGGAGACCCGCTCGCCTACCCGGGCGGGGCCGGCAACGTCTCGCGGGGCGAACGGCTCCGGCGGGGGGTGGGATTCGCCGTCGGGTACAAGAACCTGGCGTACAGCGAGGGGTTCGATGACTCGTCCGAGGCGAGCCTCCGGCTGCGGCGCGGCCCCGCCGGGCCGATCGCGGAAGTGCGCAGCGCCGCCGCCGAAGTCGGCCAGGGCGTCCACACGGTGCTTGGCCAGATCGTTCGGACCGAACTCGGCATTGACGCGGTGGTGATCCTCCCGCCGGATACGCTCGCCGGCTCCGCCGGATCGAGCTCTGCATCGCGGCAGACAATGATGTCAGGCGGGGCGGTGCAGGCGGCCTGCGCCGCCGTCCGCGAGACGTTGTTTGCGCGCGTTCGCCGGGCGCGAACCGGCGCGACCTCATCCGCCGCCTTTCGCCTGGAGGACGGATACGTCTGGGCCGGGGACGTCACGTGCGGACGCATCGAAGAATTCCTGGACGAGCCGATTGACGAGACCCGTGTCTACCACCACCGGAGAACGGGATCGTTTGACAGCCGGGGCCGCGGGGACGTGCACGTGGCCTTCGCCTTCGCGGCCCAGCGGGCCGTCGTCGACGTGGACGAGGACCTCGGGCTCGTCCGGATCGTCCAGATCGCGACGGCGCAGGACGTGGGCCGGGCGCTCCACCCGCAGCATGTTCATGGACAGATCGAAGGCGGCATCGCGCAGGGGGTCGGCCTCGCCCTGATGGAGGAGCTCCAGATCCAAGACGGCCGCATCCGGAACGCGTCGTTTACGGACTACCTGATCCCCACGATTCTCGATATGCCGCCGGTGGTGTCCACTTTCGTCGAGGAGCCGGAGCCCGACGTCCCCTACGGCGCCAAGGGCGTGGGAGAGCCCTCCACGGTCGTGGCGCCCGCCGCGATCGCAGCCGCGCTGCGGAACGCCACCGGACGGGGATTGAACCGCATCCCCGTCCGGCCCGATGACCTCACCGGACTCGCCGCACCTGTCTCGTCCGCGGGGCCGCCTCCGTCGCCCGACGTACCGGGTTCAGACGCGGTCGCGAAATACTACGGGCTCGCGGCGGGACAGGGAGAGCTCATGCGTCCGTCCTCGGTGGAGCCGGGAGACGCGGGAAGCGCGTGACCGGAATCGCCGTTGTATGGCTCGATATCGCGGCGCGCTGGATCCACGTCATCGCCGCGATCATGTGGATCGGGGACTCGCTGCTCTTCATGTGGATCGACAGCCACCTGCGCCCGGATCCGGAGTCCCGGGCGGACGTGGCGGGCGTCACCTGGCTGCTCCACGCGGGCGGTTACTACCATCTGGAACAGCGCAGGCTGCTTCCCGGGCGTCTGCCGCCGTACCTGCGCTGGTTCTGGCTGGAGGCCACCACGACCTGGATCAGCGGATTCCTGCTCCTGATCCTGGTCTACTATCTGAACGCGGACGCGCTCATGATCGACCGCGGCGTCTCACACCTCACCGCGGCGCAATCGATTGCCGTCGGCCTGGCGATGCTTCCGGCCGGGTGGTTTCTCTACGACGCGCTCTGGCGAACGCCGCTGGCGCGCGCCCCGCTGCCGGCGTGGTCCGTATCCTTCGCGCTCTTGGCCGGCACCGTCTACGCGGTGACCCACCTGTTGAGCCCCCGCGCCGCCTTCCTCCATGTCGGGGCCGTGCTGGGCACCATCATGGTGGTGAACGTCTGGGTGCATGTGCTGCCGCCGCAGCGCCGGATGCTGCAGGCGGCGCGCAGCGGGCGCGATGTCGACTACTCGCTTGGCCGCCACGCCAAGATCCGATCGACACACAACACGTATCTGACGTTCCCCGTCATCTTCCTGATGCTGAGCCAGCACTTCCCGTCGGTCCTTGCCGCGCGCCCGCTCTGGGTTGTCCTCGTGTTGTTCGTCGTGCTGGGCGCGGGGGCGCGGCACGTCATGCTGGCCGGCATCCCGGCGGCGCGCTGGAGCGGGGTCGCCGCGGCGGCGGCGGCCGTTGTGCTCGGGTTGCTCATTGTGGCCCGCATTCCGCCATCGCCGCGGGGGCCGTCGGGCACGCTGGGCGAGGCAGCGTCCGCGCCGTCCTTCGCGGCGGTCCGGGGCATCATCGCACAGCGCTGCGCCGCCTGCCATTCCGAAACGCCGGTGATGCCGGGAATCGCGGCCGCGCCAAACGGGGTGAAGTTCGATACGCCCGCGGAGATCGAGGCCAGGGCGGCATTGATCAAGCTCCGCGCCGTGGATCTCGGCTCCATGCCGCCCGGCAACGTGACGCACATCACCGACGCGGAGCGGGACATTTTGAAACGCTGGGTGGAGGCCGGGGCGCCCCTCAAATAAACGATGCCGCGCCCGCCTGGAGGACTGCAGGAACGGTGCGACGTAGAGCCCTCCCGGTGAGCCACGTCCCGCGACTGTTGAGCGTCAACGAGCTGGCGAGGCTCTTCGAGGGGAAGACGCGCTTCGTGGAGCGTCTCGCTCGATGCGCCGATCCGCTCGGCGACGCGGACGCGCTGCTCAGAGAAGTTCCGGAGGACGAGCTTATCGAAGCGCTGAATGCCCATCCCCGGATCGGGGCCCGCGCGCCGTCGACGATGTCCGCGACGGAGCAGGGCGGGGAGGAAGACCCGCGCCTCCTCGAAGAGCTCCGTCGTTTGAATGACCTGTACGAGGCCAGGTTCGGCTTCCGGTTCGTCGTCTTCGTCAACCGCCGGACGCGCAGCGAGATCGTGCCCGTCATGCGGGCGCGCCTGGCCCGTTCCCGGCCGGACGAACTGCGGACGGCCGTTCGGGAACTTGTGGCCATCGCGCAAGATCGCCACCGCGACGCAGGCACCCGGTGACGCCGGTGATCTCCACCCACGTGCTCGACACCGGGCGCGGGGAGCCGGCGGCCGGGGTGCGTGTGGAGCTGTATCGCGACGGCGTCCTGCTGTCGGCCCAGGACACGGATCGCGACGGCCGCATCGCCGATCTCGTGCGCGGCCCGATCGAAGCGGCAACCTACCGGCTCGTGTTCCACGTGCCGTTCTCGTTCGCCTCGCGCCTCGAGCTGCAGTTTGTCGTCGCCGACACCACCCGCCACTACCATATCCCGCTCTTGGTCTCGCCGTACGCGTGCACGGCCTACCGCGGAAGCTAGGGGCACTGATGCCGTCGATCGACGAGGATAATCGGGAGGCGATCGAGCGCCTCCACGCGGCCGACCCGACGCTGGAGGATGTCCGCCCGGCCGGTGAGGTCGTCCCGGGGCTGACTCCGCCCACCGTGCTGCATGCCGGGCCGCCTGTGGCGTGGGATGAGATGTGCGCGCCGTTGCGCGCGGCGCTGCTTGGCGGGATTCGTCTCGAGGGCTGGGCGCGCAGCGACGAAGAGGGGAGTCGCCTCATCGCGGGCGGCGAGATACGGGTCGGGCAGGCGCATGATCACAACGCGGTGGGTCCCATGACCGGGGTCCTGACACCCGGCATGCCGGTCTTTGTGGTCCGCAACCGCGCGTTCGGCAACGCCGCATATTGCACTCTCAACGAAGGGATCGGCCGGGCGCTCCGATTTGGCGCGGCGGACGATACGGTGCTCGAACGCCTGCGGTGGTTTGCGACTGTGCTTGGACCTGCGCTCGGCATGGCCGTCCGCCGCGCCGGCGGGATCGAGCTGCGGGGGCTCGTCGGCCGCGCGCTCATGATGGGCGATGAGCTGCACCAGCGAAACGTCGCCGCCACGTCGCTGTTCCTGCGGGCGCTCGCGGCGCCCCTGGCGGAGAGCGGGCTGCCCTCTGCCGTCCTGGCGCGGATCCTCGAGTTCGTCGCCGCCAATGACCAATTCTTCTTGAACCTGGCCATGGCCGCGGCCAAAGCCGCCGTTGACCCCCTCCGGAGCATTTCTCGCTGCACGGTCGTGACCGCGATGGCCCGGAACGGGACCACCTTCGGGATCCGCGTCAGTGCGACGGGCGATCGCTGGTTCACGGCGCCGGCGCCGGTCGCGCGCGGGCTCTTGTTCCCCGGGTTCACCGCGGCAGACTGCAATCCCGATATCGGGGACAGCGCGATTCTCGAGACGGTGGGGTGGGGAGGGTTTGCGATGGCCGCCGCACCGGCCGTGGTGCAGTTTACCGGCGGTCGTTCGGTGCAGGAGGCCGTCACGGTGACCCGCGAGATGGGCGAAATCTGTATCGGCCGGAGCCCGCACTATCGCATTTCGGCGCTCGACTTCGAGGGGGTCCCGACCGGAATCGACGTGCGCCGGGTCGTCGCGACCGGGATCGTCCCGGTCATCACTACGGGGATCGCCCACCGGCGCGCGGGCATCGGGCAGGTCGGCGCGGGCGTGGTTCGTGCGCCGCTGGTCTGCTTCGTTGATGCGGTGCGTGCCTTGGCCCGGCTGTCCGGGTTCCGGCGCGGCGCGGCCGAGGACGGTCCGCAGCCGTGAACCCGGACGTGCGCCGGTACCAAGCGCTGGGCCCCTCGCCGCGCCGGCTGTTCGGCACCGGTCCCATGAACCCGGATCCGCGCGTGCTGCGCGCGCTCGGCCTGCCTCTCCTCGGTCAGTTCGATCCGGAGTTTACCGCGATCATGAATGAGGTCGGCGATCTCTGCCGGTTTGTCTTCCGGACGTCGAACGGGCAGGCGTTTCCGATCTCGGGCACCTCACGGGCCGGGCTCGAGGCGGGATTGTGCAGCGTGCTTGAGCCGCACGATCGCGTCGTTGTCGGGGTCGCCGGCCGGTTCGGCGAGTTGCTCGCGGAGATCTCGACCCGGTGCGGCGCCGACGTCACGCCGGTACTGGCCGAGTGGGGCCGGGTCCTTGATCCTGACGCCCTTCGAAAAGCGGTCGCCGAAGTCCGTCCGAAGGTTGTCGCCCTGGTCCACGGGGACACGTCGACGGGTGTGCTGCAGCCGCTCGAAAACCTCGCCGGGGCCGCGCACGCTCACGGCGCGGCCGTGTTGGTGGACGCGGTGCTCACGCTCGGCGGCGTTCCGGTGGAAACCGATCGGTGGGGATTGGACATCTGCGTGGCCGGCACGCAAAAATGCCTCGGGTGCCCCTCCGGGATGGCCCCGATCACCTATACATCGGACGTGGAACGTCTCATCGCGGGCCGGCACATGCCGGTGCAGAGCAACTACCTCGACCTCGGACAGATTCAGGCATACTGGGGGCCGGAGCGGCTCAATCACCACACGCTCCCCACAAGCATGACGTACGGTCTGCGGGAAGCCCTTCGGTTGATTTACGAGGAAGGGCTCGAGACGCGCTGGGCGCGGCACCATCGGGCCGGGGCGGCGCTTCACGCCGGGATTGAGGCGATGGGCCTTCGGCTCTTCGGCGATCCGGCGCATCGCCTGCCGATGCTGGCGATCGTCGAGGTGCCGGCCGGCGTCTCGGAGCCGGGTGTCCGCGAGATGCTGCTCCGTCGACATAACATGGAGATCATGGCGGCGTTCGGCGCCCTGCGCGGCCGGGCGTGGCGGATCGGGTTCATGGGGTACAACGCGGAGGTGCAGAACGTCCTTCAGTTCCTCGAGGCGTTCGAGGACGTACTCATCGCGTCGGGTGCGCGCGTACCAAGGGGTGACGCGATCGACGCCGCGAATGCGCGCGCGGGATCTGGCCGGTGAAGGCGGACCTCGCGATCGTCGGCGGCCGTGTCGCCACAGACGCCGGCGTGTTTTGCGGGACCGTCCTGATCTCAGGCGGCATCATTGCGGCACTCGTGGGCCCGGATCGGCGGCCGGCGGCAGAGGACGTGCTCGACGCCACGGGGAGGATCGTGCTGCCCGGCGGCGTCGACCCGCACGTACATTTCAATGAACCTGGGCGGACGCACTGGGAAGGGTTTGAGACGGGGAGCGCGGCGGCCGCCGCCGGCGGCATCACGACCGTGATCGAGATGCCGCTCAACGCCAATCCGCCGACGACAGACGCGCGGGCGTTCGGCCTCAAAGTCGAGGCGATCCGCTCCAAGGCGTTCGTCGACTACGCCTTGTGGGGCGGCCTGGTGGCCGACAACGTGGACCGCATGGAAGGGCTGGAGCGATCGGGTGCTCTGGCCTACAAGGCCTTCATGATCGACACCGGCACCGAGTTTACGCGCGCGGACGACGGCGTCCTGTGGGAAGGCATGGAAAAGATCGCCGCCTGGGGCAGCCTGCTCGGCGTGCACGCGGAGAACCACGACCTTGCGATGCGCCTGCAATCACGCTTCGAGCAGGCGGGCCGCCGCGACATGCGCGCGTGGTGCGAAGCGCGCCCGCCCCAGGTCGAGCTGGAGGCGATCCGCCGAGTGTTGGGGCTGGCTCGGGCGACCGCATGCCGGCTGCATATCGTGCACCTGAGCACGCCGGAAGGAGGATCGTTGATCGCGGCGGCCCGGCACGCCGGGCAGCCGGTGAGCGTCGAGACGTGCCCCCACTATTTGCTGCTCGACGAGGCGGCGTTTGCTGAGCTTGGGCCGGTGGCCAAATGCGCGCCCCCGCTGCGCGCACGCGCGGCGGTCGAAGGGCTGTGGCGTCAGGTGCTCGACGGCACGATTGACTGCCTGTCGTCTGATCACGCTCCGTGTCCGCCGGAGGACAAGGCGCGGGGCGCCGACGACGTGTGGCGGGCGTGGGGAGGCATCAGCGGGGTGCAGACGCTGCTTCCACTCACGGTCTCCGAAGGGGTGCACCGCCGCGGGATGCCGCTCGAGCGCCTCGTGGCGCTCACATCGGCCAATGCCGCGAGAACCTTCGGCCTCTATCCCCGCAAGGGTTCGCTCCTGCCCGGCGCCGACGCCGACATCGTGATTGTTGACCCTGATCGCGAGTGGACGATCACGGCGGACCGGCTGCGGTACCGTCACCGCCTGAGTCCGTTTCTCGGTTGGCGCGTCAAAGGATGGGTCGAGCGCGTGTTGGTCCGGGGCCGCACCATCGTACGGGACGGGGAGGTTGTGGGCGAGCCTGGTCACGGCCGGCTCATCCGCCGCAGCGCGGAGCCGCGCGTACCGTGAGCGACTTCCTGCGCGGTCTGCCGAAGGTCGAACTGCACCTGCACATCGAGGGCACTCTGGAGCCCGAGTTGATGTTCCGGCTGGCACGGCGCAACGGCGTCGCACTGCCTTGGGGCTCTGTGGACGAGGCGCGTCGCGCGTACGTGTTCGAAAACCTGGCCTCGTTCCTGGCTCTCTACTACGCCGGGTGCAGCGTGCTCGTGCGCGAAGAGGACTTCTACGACCTGACGTTCGCCTACCTGACACGGGCCGTTGCGCAAAACGTCCGTCATGCCGAGATCTTTTTCGATCCACAGACGCATACCGCGCGCGGTGTGCCGTTCGCGCGGGTCGTCGCCGGGATCTACCGCGCGCTCGAAGACGGCCGCCGGACGCTCGGCATATCCACCAAACTCATCATGTGTTTCCTGCGGCACCTGAGCCCCGAGGCCGCCATGGGTACCCTGGAGCAGGCGATGCGCTTCAAAGACCGGATCGTGGCCGTGGGCCTTGATTCGGCCGAAGCGGGGAACCCGCCCGAGAAGTTTCGGGCCGTGTTCGACCGGGCGCGGTCGGAGGGGTTCCTGACTGTCGCCCACGCGGGCGAGGAAGGACCGCCGGAATATATCCGGCAGACACTGGACCTGCTGCAGGTGTCGCGCATCGATCACGGCGTCCGCTGCATCGATGATCCGCGCCTGGTGCGGCGGCTGGCCGAAGAGCAGGTGCCCCTCACGGTGTGTCCACTCTCCAATGTGAAGCTCCGCGTCTTTCCCTCGATCGTCGAGCACAACCTCAAGCGGCTGCTCGATCACGGCCTCTGTGCGACCGTGAACTCGGATGATCCGGCATACTTCGGCGGGTACATCGAGGAGAACTTTCGCGCGGCGCGAGAGGCGCTCGGGCTCACGCGGAACGATGTGGCACACTTGAGTCGCAACGGCGTGCGGGCATCGTTCTTGAGCCCCGGCGAGAAGGACCGCCTGTCGGCCGAGCTGGACGCGTACCTTCGTCTCGCAGGCGTCTGACTCCCGTTCCCGCACCCGCGAAGCCCCGAGTTCGGTGTGCGGCGGGCGCGGACCTCAGGTGGACCGGAGGAACCGCTCTTACGCCCCGCTCACCGCCTCGTGCGTTCTGAGATAGTTGTCATCGTCGCGTTGGACAGTGGCAGCATGGCGTTTTCGCGAACCGCGTTCGCAAAATATCTTCCATCGGCGCACCTGGGCCGGATCCCCCTGGACGATCGCCGTCCCGCGGCCGAGCCGGCGGATCGCGTCCGCCGTTTCGCGCGCCGCGTCCGCCGGGTGGGCATAGTGGACCGCGACGCGCGCGCCCTGCCGCGCCAGTTCCACGGCGATCCCTTGCCCGATGCCCATTCCCGCGCCTGTGACGAGCGCGAGGCGTCCGTCAAGTGCGCTCATCCGTGCTCCCTCCAGTCCCGGCGAAGTGCCGTGCCCGGCGAGGGGCGCGTCAGCCCTTGACCGCCCCCAGCGTCAGCCCCCTCACGACGTGCCGCTGGAGCGCGAACGTCAGCACCAGCGTCGGAATCATCACGAGCGCCGCCGCGGCGCTCATCTGATTGTACAGGGGCCCGACGTCCGTGTTGAACCCCGCGATGACGACCGGCAGCGTCTTGGAGCGCGCGCCGGAGAGGATGAGGGCGAAGAGAAACTCGTTCCACGACAGGAGAAACGCGAAGATGCCGGCAACCGCGAGGCCGGGCGCGGCGAGCGGCAGCGCGATGTCGCGGAACACGCGGAAGCGGGAGCACCCGTCGACCAACCCCGCCTCCTCGACATCCCGCGGGACCTCGTCGAAGAAGCCGATCAGCAGCCACACCGTGAAGGGCAGGGCGAAGGACACGTAGGCGAGGATCAGCCCGGTGTACGTATCCAGGAGCCCGAGGCGCAGCATCATCAGGAAGTAGGGCACGACGAGCGCGATGCGCGGGACCATGCGCGTCATCAGGATGAGGAACCGCACGATCCGGGCGCCGCGAAACGCGAACCGCGAGAAGCCGTAGGCTGCGGGACAGCCCAGCAACATCGCCCCCGCCGTTGTGCCGGCGGCGACGAGCAGGCTGTTCACGAAGTAGTGCGCGAACGGCACCTGGAACAGCACCTGCCGGTAGGCGTCGAAGACGGGGGTGAAGATCCACCGCGGCGGCCGCGTGTAGAGGACCAGTTCCGTCTTGACCGAGGCGGAGAGCATCCACGCCAGCGGAATGATCGTCCACGCGAGGACGAACAGCGCGACGGCGCCGGATGCGGCGGCGCGGCCCCGTCTCACGCCGCGCGCTCCTGCGTGAGCAGGCGCAGCAGCGCGAGCGACATCACGGCGACCAGCACGAGCGTGAGCGTGGACAGCCCGCTCGCGAGGCCCATCCGTCCGAACCCGAAGATCCGGTAGTTGAGCATCTGGAGCGTCTCCGTCGCGTTGCCGGGCCCGCCCGCGGTCAGCACGTAGAAGATGTCGAACTCGCGGAACGCGTCCATCGCGCGGATCAGCACCGCGACAGCCATGATGTACCGGAGCAGCGGCAGCGTCACGCGCCAGAAGATCTGCCACGCACCGGCGCCGTCGACCATCGCCGCTTCGAACAATTCGTGCGGCTGGCTCATGATCCCGGCGTGCAGGACCAGGAACATGAACGGGATCGTGCGCCACGCGTCGAGCAGGACGAGGGCGACGAGCGCGAGCCGCGGATCGCTCAGCCAGGCTGGGCCCCCGAGGCCGATCCGGCCCAGGTAGTAGTTCACGATGCCGAGGTCCGGGTGGAACATTAGGCGCCACATCGCCGCGGACACCACCGGCGTGATGAACAACGGCAGAAGAATCACCGGGCGCGTCCATTCCAGGATC
>DASYZR010000155.1 GCA_035945995.1 bacterium | reverse complement strand
TTGCAAGAGGCCGTCGATGCGGAACCGCACCTTGACCTCGCGCCGGTGCGGCTCGAGGTGGATGTCGCTCGCCCCCGCGCGGATCGCCTGGTGGATGACCTGGTTGACGACGCGGACGATCGGCGCCTCCTCGACCATCGTGCGCAGGCGCTCGACGGCGATCTCCTCACTTCCCGCCGGCTCCTCCACCACTTCCGACTCAAGGACGGGTGCCGTCCTGAGCAGGGCTTCCATGTCCGCGCCGATCCCCAGAAACTGGCTGTGGGCCCGCGCGATGTCGTCGGCGCTCGCGATGATGATCTCGACGTCGAGGCCGGTCAGGAGGCGGATGTCGTCGATCGCCACGATGTTGGACGGGTCGGGCATCGCGACCACCACGCGATCCGCCGTCCGACCGACGGCGATGACGCCGTGGCGCTGGGCGAGGGCGGGGGGGATCAGCCGTGCGGCCTCGGAGTTGACGCTGTCGTCCGAGAGCTCCGCGAAAGGGAGACCCCACTGCTGCGCCACTGCCCGAGCGAGCTCGCGCTCGCTCACAACGCCCATCTCGACGAGGATGCGGCCGAGCGGACCGCGGCTCTCGCGTTGGATTCCCAGGGCCTGGGTCAGCTGGTCCTGCGTGACCGCCTCTCGGGCGAGCAAGACCTTCCCGATGGGATCGATGCGCGACTGGGTGGACTTGCCGGCGCGCGTGGCCTCGGGCGCTCGATGACCGTTGCCGTTGCTGTGGCCGTTACCGTTGGCGGAGGGCACCGGCAACGGGGTGACCGTGGTGAGCGCTTCCCCGTTCGAGGGTGCCCAGGTAGCCAGTGCCTGCCTCATCGAGCTTTCCCCCCAGGTCGTTGCCGAGTGCACCTATCGTACCTAGGCCACTCTTGACCGGCGAGAGGAGAGGCACCTCATTCATCTAGGTGCTGGTATCCTTTCCCATGGCAACTTCCACCTAAGTTTCAGAGAGGATGGTGGAGATTGCTTAGGTGATTCAGACGCAGTATTAGGGTGCTTCTATCGAGAGCTCCGGGCAATGGACCGAGACAAGAGGGAGGCGGCTTGACCCCTTTAGGCAACGCGGACTACAATATGTAAGAATAGATTAAGGTTGGCACGAAGTTTCGTACGGACGGACGCTCAGAAGTGCGTGTCTTTCCAAGGAAGGGTTCCGCCCAGAGAAGATCGATTAGGCGATCGCAGGCACGAGCCAAATCGTCGGTCCGTGTCCCGGACCGGGATGGAGGGTCTCGGAAGACCAGCGGCGACGCACATTAGGAGGGGGTGACCACCACGAGCACGGTCCAGTACTTTGTGGCCGGCGTGATCGGGTTGGCGGTCTTCCTCCTTGGGTACCTTCTGCGCAGGTACGCCGGTGAGGCCAAAATCGGCAGCGCCGAAGAGGCGGCCCGGCGGATTCTCGAAGAGGCCAGGACGGCCGCGCAACGGGAGGCGGAGAGCAGATCGCGAGAAGCGCTCCTGGAAGCCAAAGACGAGGCGTTTCGCCTCAAGCGGGACGCCGAGCACGAAATTCGGGAGCAGCGCTCCGAACTGCAACGCCTTGAGCGGCGGGTGGTTCAGCGGGAGGAGACGCTGGATCGGAAGTTAGAGGCGCTGGAGAAGCGCGACCAGGCCCTCGCGCAGCGCGAGCAGGAGGCTTCCAAGGTCAGGGAAGATCTGACGGAATTGCACGACGCACAGCGGCACGAGCTCGAGCGGGTGAGCGCGCTCACGATGGAGCAGGCAAAACAGGAACTGCTCCAGCGCGCCGAATCGGAGATCCGGCACGAAGTCGCCCAGACGGTTCGGAAGGTCGAAGCGGAAGCCCGCGAAGACGCGGATCGCCGGGCCCGGGAGGTCGTGGCGCTCGCCATTCAGCGCTGCGCCGCCGACCACACGGCCGAGGTGACCGTGTCCGTGATTCCGCTGCCCAACGAAGAGATGAAGGGGCGCATCATCGGCCGGGAGGGCCGCAACATCCGGGCCCTGGAGAGCCTGACGGGCGTCGACTTCATCATCGACGACACGCCGGAGTCGGTGACCCTGTCGTCGTTCGACCCGATCCGCCGCGAGATCGCGAAGGTGACGCTCGAGAAGCTCCTCGCCGACGGCCGGATCCACCCTGCCCGCATCGAAGAGATGCTCGAGAAAGCGCAGCGCGAGCTCGACGGGCGCATCCGGGATGCCGGAGAGCGCGCAGCCTTCGAGGCCGGGGTCCACGGGCTCCATCCCGAGGAGATCAAGCTGCTCGGCCGGCTCAACTTCCGGTTCAGTTACGGCCAGAACCTCCTGCAGCATTCCATCGAGGTCGCGCTGCTCGCCGGGCTGATGGCCTCACAGCTCGACGCCGACCCGGAGATGGCGCGCCGCGCGGGGCTGCTGCACGACATCGGCAAGGCGCTCACCCACGAGATCGAGGGCACCCACAGCGACATCGGGATGGACGTGGCCCGGCGGTATCACGAGGCGCCCGAAGTGCTCAACGCGATCGCCTATCATCACGGCGACGCCGAGGCGACCTGCCTCGAAGCGATCCTGGTCGCCGCGGCGGACGCGATTTCGGCCTCGCGGCCCGGCGCGCGCAAGGAAACCGTGGAGATGTACGTCAAGCGGCTCGAAAACCTCGAGCGCATTGCGACGTCGTTTACCGGCGTCGACCGCGCCTACGCGATTCAGGCCGGGCGGGAGATCCGCGTGCTCGTCCGGCCCCAGGAGATCGACGATCCCGCCGCCGCGCTGCTCGCGCGGGAGATGGCGAAGAAGATCGAAGAGGAGCTGGAGTATCCCGGCCAGATCAAGGTGACGGTGCTGCGTGAGACGCGCGCCGTCGAATACGCCAAGTAGGCGGCGGCCCACCCACCGGAGCGGCCCGTTTCTCCCCGCGGGGAACGGGCCGCTCCGGCGCGGGCGCGGCGGAGTAGGCGGGGTCGCGTGAATCTGCTGTTCGTCGGGGACGTCGTGGGCCGGCCGGGGCGCCGCGCCGTGGCGGAGTGGCTGCCGGCGCTCCGGCGCGAGCTCCGGACCGACTTTGTGGTGGTGAACGGGGAGAACTCCGCCGGCGGATTCGGCGTCACGCCGGAGACGGTGCGGGAGCTGCGCGCCGCCGGTGCGGACGTCGTGACCGGCGGCAACCACATCTGGAACACGCGCGAGGCGCCGGCGCTGCTCGACGGCGAGCCGCGGCTCCTGCGGCCGGCGAACTATCCCCCCGGCACGCCCGGCCGCGGCGCCGCGGTCTTCGAGGGCGGCGACGGGACGCGCGTCGCCGTGCTCAATCTCGAGGGCCGCATCTTCATGCAGCCGCTGCTGTCGCCGTTCGAGTACGCGCGCGAGGAGGTCGAGCGCCTCCGGGCGGAGACCCGCGTCATCCTCGTCGACATGCACGCCGAGGCCACCTCCGAGAAGGCGGCGCTGGCGTGGCACCTCGACGGCCGGGTCTCGGCCGTCGTGGGTACGCACACACACGTGCAAACGGCGGACGAGCGGATCTTGCCGGGCGGCACCGCGTTCATCACGGACGCCGGCATGACAGGACCGCGCGACTCGATCATCGGGATGAGCCGGGAGGGCGTGCTGCAGCGGTTCTTGACGCTCATGCCCGTGCGGTTCGAGGTCGCGGACGGGCCGGTGCAGCTCAACGGCGTCCTGATCCGGGTGGATCCGGAGACCGGACGCGCGTCCGAGATCCGCCGCGTGAACCGGCTCGAAACGTAGAACGCACATGCGCACGTATGTTCGCGCCCAGGGAGGGATTGTGAACAGGCCTCTCGAATCAGCAGGCTTCGCCGGTCGCCCTATTCATGTTGCTGCGCCACAGCCGACGCTGCCCGTTTGCGTCGTGTCCCCCGGCGGCATCGATCAACGGCGTGCGCGAGGCGCGCCGAACGCGTTCGCCACCATCGACGGGGAGGCTCGAAGCATGGACGTGCTCAAAGTCGCCGCTAAGTCGAATCCCACGGCCGTCGCCGGAGCGCTGGCCGGGGTCGTGCGCGAGCGGGGCACCGCCGAGCTCCAGGCGATCGGCGCGGCCGCGATCAATCAGGCCGTCAAGGCCATCGCCATCGCGCGCGGCTACGTCGCGCCGAGCGGCCTCGACCTCGTGTGCGTGCCGGCGTTCGCCGACGTGCAGATCGACGGCCAGGACCGCACCGCGATCAAGCTCATCGTCTCCCCCAGATAGGCGTCTCCACGCTGCGTTCGCGTCGTCACCCCCCGCGGAATCGGTCGGCGGCGTCCGCGACGTACGCTGCGCGGGCTCGGGGCATTCGTTCGCGTCGTCACCCCCCGCGGAATCGGTCGGCGGCGTCCGCGAGGCACGCTGCCTGACGGCGTAACATGCGCATTGATCTCCATACCCACAGCACGGCGTCCGACGGTCTGCTGGCCCCGGCGCGCCTCGTGATCGCCGCGCGGGAGCACGGCGTCGGCACGCTCGCGCTCACGGACCACGACACCACGGACGGGGTCGTGGACGCGGCGGCGGAAGGCCGCCGCGTCCACGTCGACGTGATCCCCGGCGTGGAGATCAACACCGACGTTGACGACTACGAAGTCCATGTGCTGGGATACTATGTGGACTGCGGCCGCCCGGAGTTTCAGGCGTTCCTCGCGCGCATGCGCGCCGGCCGCGTCGATCGGGCGCGGGCGATGGTGGACAAACTGGCGGCGCTCAAGGTGCCGGTGGCCTGGGAGCGCGTTCGGGCCCTCGCGGCCGGCGCGTCCGTGGGACGGCCCCACGTCGCCCGGGCGCTTCTCGAGGCGCGGCGTGTGGCCACCGTGCAGGAGGCGTTCGAGCGGTTCCTGGGGCGCAGCGCCCCGGCCTATGTCCCGCGGATAGGGGCGTCGCCCGAAGAAGCCGTGGAGGTAATCCGCCGGGCGGGCGGCGTGCCGGTGCTGGCGCACCCCGGCTGGGCCGCGAGCGGTCCGGTCATCGAACGGGTGCCGCGTCTGGTCGCGCACGGACTCGCCGGCGTCGAAGCGTATTATCCGGACCATACGGCGGACATGATTGCGTCGTACCTGGACGTGGCGCGGCGGTACCGGCTCATCGTGACAGGCGGCACAGATTTTCACGGCGGCGGACTGGCGACCCGGGTGCCGCTCGGCAGCGTCCCGGTGCCGCCGGAGGTCCTTCCGGCGCTGCGGGCGCGGTGGGAAACGCTAGGAGGGATCGGGAATGCGGTGTCCCCGGTGCGGGACTGACAATCCAGAGGGCAAGATCGTCTGCCGGGCATGCGGCGCGCGGCTTCGTCCCGCGGGTTCGGCGGCGGGCGCGGCGGCGCCGCGCGAGACGGAGGGCGAACTGCGCCGGCGTGTCTCGTACGACCTCACACGGATTCTATGGGTGGCCGGCGTGGTGATCGCCGTCGGCCTCGGACTCGGCTTTCTCGTGAAATAGCGGAGCGCGCGTGAGCCATCCATCGTTCCGCCGATTGCCGTCGATCGAACGGCTGCTGCAGAGCCTCGAGGCCGCCGGCGAGTTGGGGCGGCATCCGCGCCGGCTGGTCGTGGCGTGCGCGCGGGAAGCCGTCGAACGGGCGCGCCGCCGCCTCATCGAAGTTCCGGGGAGTGACGCGGCGAGCGCCGAGGCGCTGGTCGCCGACACCCGGGCGCTGCTCGCCGCACGCGCGGCGCCGTCGCTCATCCGGGCGATCAACGCCACGGGGATCGTGCTCCATACGAACCTCGGCCGGGCGCCGCTGGCCGCCGCGGCGCGAAGCGCGGCCGCCGGCGCGGCCGGCTACGCCGTGCTCGAGATCGACGCCGCCAGCGGCGCCCGAGGATCGCGCCAGACGCACGTCGCGGGACTGCTCCGCGAGTTGACCGGCGCGGAGGACGCCCTGGCCGTCAACAACAACGCGGCCGCGGTCCTGCTCGCCCTGACCGCGCTCGCGCGCGGCCGCGACGTCGTCGTCTCCCGGGGAGAGCTCGTCGAGATCGGCGGGAGTTTCCGGATACCGGACATCATGGCGGCGAGCGGCTGCCGCCTCGTCGAGGTCGGAACGACCAACAAGACCTATCTCCAGGACTACGAGGCGGCCATTGGCCCCGAGACGGCGCTGCTGGTCAAGGTGCACCGCAGCAACTTCACGATGCGCGGATTTGTGCAGGAAGTGGCCGCGGAGGATCTCGCCACGCTCGGGCGGCGCGCCGGCGTGCCGGTGCTGTTCGACATGGGCAGCGGCGCGTTCGTCGATCTCGCGGCGCGCGGTCTGCCGGCGGAACCGACCCTGGCCGCGGCCGTCGCGGCCGAGGTCGACGTCGTCACCGCGAGCGGCGACAAATTGCTCGGTGGTCCGCAGGCCGGGCTGATCGTGGGCCGGCGCGATCCGCTCACCCGCATCCGCGCGCATCCGCTGGCGCGGGCCGTGCGCATCGACAAACTCTGTCTGGCGGCGCTGGAGGCCACGCTCCGCCTGTACCGCGACCCGGACCGGGCATGGGAGGAGGTGCCGGTGCTTCGGTCGCTGGGGCGTGACCCCGCGGGGCTCGAGGCCGCCGCCCACGACCTGGCGGCGCGCGCGGCCGAGGCGGTCGGCGATGCCGCCGGCGTCGACGTGGTGCGCACGGCGGGCGAAGCGGGCGGCGGGGCCCTGCCGGGGACAGCACTCGCCTCCTGGGCGGTCGCGCTGCGCCCGAGTGCCGGCGGCGCGGAAGCGTGGGACCGGCGTCTCCGCGGGCAGCGGCCACCGGTGTTCGCCCGGATCGTCGAGGAGCGGATCCTGCTCGATCTCCGGACGTTGGACGCGGAGGACATCGAGCCGCTCCTCGAGGCGCTGCGGGCGGCCGCGCGCCACGCCGTCTGACCCCGCTGTGACCGCCTCCGGCGAAGGCCCGGCGCGCGGCGGGCGGTCCCGTGCCGCCGCCCACGCGCCTGGTGTCGCCGGCGCCGGCGTGATCGGGACCGCCGGTCATATCGACCACGGCAAGAGCGCGCTCGTGACGGCCCTCACCGGCATCGATCCCGACCGGCTCGACGAAGAGAAGCGCCGCGGCATGACGATCGATCTCGGGTTTGCCCACCTCGACCTTCCAAGCGGCCGGCGGATCGGGGTCGTGGACGTGCCGGGTCACGAGCGGCTCATCAAGAACATGCTCGCCGGCGCCGCCGGGCTGGATCTCGTGTTGCTGGTGGTGGCGGCCGATGAAGGCGTCATGCCGCAGACGCGCGAGCATCTGGACATCCTGCGGTTTCTGCGCGTCCACCGCGGTCTCGTCGTGCTGAACAAGATGGACTTGGTGACAGACGCCGACTGGCTCGCGCTGGTCGAGGAGGACGTGCGGGCGATGTGCGCCGGGACGTTTCTCGAGGGGGCGCCGGTGCTGCGGGTGTCGGCGCGGACGCGGACGGGACTCGCGGAGCTGGTCGAGGCGATCGACCGGACCCTCGACGACGCGCCGGCGCGCGACATCGCCGCCCCGGCGCGTCTGCCCGTCGACCGCAGTTTCACCATGGAGGGATTCGGGACGGTGATCACCGGCACGTTGTGGAGCGGCCGCGTCCGCGGGGGAGACATGCTCGAGCTGCTGCCGGCGCGCCGCCAGGTCCGGGTGCGGCAGGTGCAGAGCTACGGCGTCCCGGTCGAGGAGGCGCGGGCCGGTCAGCGCGTCGCCCTGAACCTCGCCGGCATCGGCAAAGACGAGGTGCGGCGCGGTGACGTGCTGGCGCCGCCTGCGGCGATCGAGCCGTCGCGCGTCCTCGACGTGCGCCTGAGGCTCCTCCGGCACGCGCCGCCGCTTCTCGACCACGGGCGCGTGCGGCTGTACCTGGCCGCGGACGACGTGATCGGCCGCGTGCGGCTGCTGGACCGGACGCGGCTTGCCCCGGGCGACTCGGCGGTCGCCCAGCTGGTGCTGGAGCGGCCGACCGTCGCGCTGCGCGGCGATCCGTTTGTCCTGCGCCGGTATTCCCCGATGACGACGATCGGCGGGGGAGAAGTCATCGCCGCGCCGGCCGCGCTCCGCCGCCGCGGGGATGCCGCCGCCGCCGAGGTCGCATCACTCGAGACCTCCGGACCGGATGCGCGCCTGCTCGCCGCCCTCCGCGCGGCCGGCCCGGCGGGTACGTCGGTCGAGGCGCTGGTCCCGCTGCTCGGCGAGGGCCGGGAGCGCGTCACGGCGGAGACGGCGGCGCTCATCTCGGACGGGCGGGCGGCTTCGATTCGCGGACGGCTCTTCGCGTCGGGCGTCGTCGGCGCGGTGCGCGACGCGATCCTACGGACGCTGGCCGCGTACCACGCCGCGCTGCCGTGGCGGCGTGGGATGCCGAGGGACGAGCTCAAGACGCGGGCGTTCCCGGTGGGCGACGACCGCGTCTACGGGCACGTGTTTGACGCGCTGGCCGCATCCGGCGAGGTGGACGTCGCCGGCGCGCTGGCGCGTGCGCGGGGGTTCACGCCCGTGCGCACCGCGGTGGAGGCGTCGGCGACCGGCGCGATCGACGCCGCGTTTCGCGAGGGTCGGTACGCGCCGCCCGACCGCGGCGAGGTCCTGGCCCGGGCCGCCGATCGCGGCGCCGCCGAGCGGATGTTCCAGGCGCTGCTCGACGACGGGACGCTCGTCGACGTCGGCGCGGGCGTGATGTTCCACCGCGACGTGCTGGCCGACGTGGAGGCACGGGTGCGCGACCAGCTGGCGGCCCAGGGAGAGATCACGGTGGCGTCCCTTCGGGATCTGCTCGGCAACAGCCGGAAATTCACGCTGACGCTTCTCGAATACTTCGACGCCCGCCGCGTCACGCGGCGGGTAGGGGACAAGCGGGTGTTTGCGCAGCGCCCGCCGGCCGCACGGCCGGCGCCGTAACGCCCGGCGCCGGGCGGCCGATACCGCCCGGCGCCGGGCCGGTTACACTGCGCGCCGCGGGCTGCGGTGCGAACCTCGCTTCGCGGTGGTGCCTAAGACCGGTCCCGCGTCACGGACGTGCTGGTGCTCGCGCCGCCGCTTCGAGAAATCGCGACAATCGCCACGATGATGATCAGCACCAGGATCAGCCCGACCACGACCGCCGTGGTCGTACCCATGCCGAGGAGCGATCCGCCCGGGGCCGACGGTTGCGCGGGTTGGGACGGCTGCGCGGGTTGGGACGGCTGCGACGGTTGCGATGGTGCCGACGGCTGCGATGGCTGGGACGGTTGCGCCGGTTGTGAGGGCTGCGCGGGTTGCGACGGTTGTGCGGGTTGCGACGGATAAGACGGCGGAGTCGGGGGCGGCGAGGTCTGCGCCAGCGCCGCCGTGCTTGCGAGCGTCAGCAGCAGAATGGTCATCAACAAGACCCGTCCCGCCGCATGTGCAGACATACCAAGCCTGTGCGGCATTATATGTCGCCTCCTTTTGCCTTGCTCCGCCCGGGAACAGGTCAATAGATTGTTCCTCAGAAGCAGGAGCGTCTAACTGCGTGCGGGAGATGCGCGCTATTCGAAGACCGGGGCCACGCTCGGCGGAATGATCTCGATCCACTGCGGGCCGCGGTTCATCGGGATCTCCGCCCCGTGTTGATCAACGAAGACTAGGCGCGCCGACCGGGACTCCTTGTGCCACGTCGCCGGAATCACCATGCCGTCCTCGACCACCCAGGCGGGCCCGCTGCCGACATCGTCGTACGTCCACGTGTCCTCGCGAATGTGCGTGCGGCCTTCGGTCCGCGGGACGACCATGACGGAAATCGTCGCCGCGTGGAGGACGATCCCGGTCCCGGCATCGACATCGGGCCGGCCGGCCAGTTCCCTGGCGTAATCGTTGGTCGTACGCCGGTACAGCCATCGGACCCGGTAGAGCGGGTCGGAGAAATCGATGGTCACGGTTTGCGCGGCCGGCCGCTCGGGCAGCGCGACGTCGTTCTTCCATATCGGGTGCGCCACGGCGGCCCATTCCGCCCAGCCGTGCTCGCCGGTGACGTCGCGCAAGGCCGCCGTGGACGTGAACATCGTGTGCTCGTAGGCGATGCCCCGGCTCGGGACTCTCCAGTAGGCACCCGAGAAGCGGAACTCGTCGAGGTTGGTGATGCGCAGCGCCGGTATGAGGTCGAGCGCATCTTCGTTGCCGCCGACATGAGCCAGGGCCGCGCCGGTTTCCAGGACGTAATTGAGAAACTGCGTGCGGATGGAGCGGACCGGCCCGACCCGGTCCACGGCCTGGGTGCCGTACAGCGCCAAGTACCGGGTAATGGGGCCCTCGGTCAGCGCCTCGTACACCCGCGACGCGCGCGCGAGTCCCCACTGCGGCCGGGCTTCTGGATGGTTTTCGACGATGACGGCGAGCGGCCGGAGCAGCGCGGCTTCACGCGGGATGGGCAGCCCGTCGAGCGGGCTGTCCACGATCGGGGACGGCTGCCCGCCGGTACGCGGCGCCTGCTCCGGCGGTTTGACAGAGTTCCGCGGCGCGCAGGCGCTGACCGCGAAGGCGGTGATCAACCCGAGCGTGATGAGGGTAGGCACACGTGTCGCGCGGTCGCTCATCGCAACGGTCCGTCCCGCTGGAATTGTCCCCAAGCGAAGTGAGAATGCGCGCGGGGTTCACGCCGCCGGACGAGCATAGCATGAAGGGGAGGGACCGACAACCGCCGAGACCGAACGTTTGCACGATCGCGGAGGGGCAGGGATCCTGGTGGGTCTCCCAGTCTTCAAAACTGGCGGCGGGCCCTTCGGGTTCGCGGTGGGTTCGATTCCCACACCCCTCCGCCACCCCAGCGCTTATTTCGCAAAGCATTCAGCGCGGTGACACGAGAATTGTCACCAGTGTCACCGTGCGGGGTGATGTGGTAGAGTCCCTGTAAAAGTTGACGGCCTGGGCTACCCTAACGGTGTCGGCAAACACCAGCTCCTTGCGGAGCAGACAGGGGAGCCCAGACCCGTGCCCAGGATAGCACCGAGCACTAAGATTCGGGAAGAGATCACCCGCTTGCTCCAGGATGGCGTGCCGAAGGACCAGAACGTGGTGGGGACGCTGCTTCGCTTGGGGGCCCAGCAGTTGGCGCAGGAGCTGCTCGAGGAGGAAGCCACGGACTTTCTCGGCCGGGATCGCTACGTCCGCCATCGCGGCGCCGAGCCGCATCGCGGGTACCGAAACGGCTACGGACCCCGACGGGTGCGGACGGCCGAAGGGGACATCCCGCTGCAGATCCCCCAGGTGCGGCACACGCCGATACCCTACCAGTCCCAGCTCCTCAGCTTCTTGCGCGGCCATACCGACGTCCTCGATCGCCTGGTGGCTGAGATGTACGCTCGGGGGTTGTCGACGCGGGACATCGAGGACACCTTCCGCGACGTCACCGGCGCCAGCCTGGTCAGCGCGAGCGGAGTGAGCGCAGTCACCGCACGCCTGTGGGAAGAATACCAGGCGTTCACCCGGCGGGACCTGTCGGGCGTTGCCGTCGAGTACTTGTTCCTGGACGCGATCTATGAGTCGCTCCGGCTCCAAGGCGGCGGGGGCGGAGGGCCTCCTGTGCGGGTGGGGCATCCTCGCGGACGGCCGGAAAGTCTTGCTGCACCTGACCTTGGGCAATAAGGAGAGCTACCGCTGCTGGCTGGGGATGCTGCGGGACTTGGTCCGCCGCGGGCTACGGCCGCCGGTGAGCATCACCAGCGACGGCGCCCCCGGGCTCCTGCGCGCGATCAAGGAGACGTGGCCCAAGAGCCTGCGGATCCGCTGTTGGGTGCATCGGATGCGGAATGTGCTGGACAAGGTGCCCGACGCCGCGCGGGCCGAGGTGAAGGCCCACCTGGTCGCGATCCGCGACGCGCCGACCTACGAGGTGGGTCGCCAAACCGCGATGGCTGTCCTGGCGCGCTTCGAGCGCACCTATCCGACGGCGATGGCGTCGCTCCGGGAGGATCTAGAAGCGAGCCTCGCTCACCTGCGCCTTCCTATCGGCCATCGAAAGTACGCCCGGACTACCAACCTGATCGAGCGGAGCTTCCTGGAAGAGCGCCGGCGCACCAAGGTCATCCCGCGCTTCTTTGATGAACGGAGCTGCCTGAAGCTCGTGTACGCGACTCTGATGCGGGCGAGTCAGCGCTGGCAGCGGATCCGCATCACGGACGCCGAGCGTGTGCACCTGCTGCGTCTCCGTCAGGAGTTAGGGCTCAAGCTCCACCTGCTCGTGCCATCAAAGCGCCATGCGATCAAGCGTTCCAAGAAGAGGATGGTGGCGGCTTGACTTCGAGGGAGGCATGCCGTGAGTAACATCGAAGGCGAGTACCTGTTGGCCGGAGGGGCCGCCGAGCTCGAGCGGTTGCGGCTCCAGGCACGAGTGTGGGAGCCCGAAGCGGAGGCGATGCTCGATCGGATCGGCGTCGTCCCCGACGCTCATTGCATCGACCTCGGCTGCGGAGCAATGGGTATTCTCGGGCCGCTCAGCCGGCGCGTGGGACCATCGGGCCGCGTCGTGGGCGTCGATGTGGATGCAAAGCAGCTCGCGGGTGCGCGGGCGTTCGCGAAAGAGGCCGGCCTCTCGAACGTCGAGATTCTCGAGCTGGACGCGTATCACACCAGGCTTCCCGCGCAAGCGTTCGATCTCGTACACGTCCGGTTCGTGTTTGCCCCGGTCGGCCGGGAAGAGGAACTGCTCCTGGAGATGCTCCGGCTCGTCCGGCCAGGCGGCATCGTTGCGATCCAGGAGCCTGACGCGTC
>DASYZR010000154.1 GCA_035945995.1 bacterium | reverse complement strand
TGGCCGAGTTTCCCGCCGCCGCGGTCCGCCGGGGGCGCACGGCGTGAGCGAGTCGCCGATCCGCGTGCTGCTTGCCGACGATCACGCCATCGTCCGGGAAGGAGTGAAACGCATCCTGGCCGGGGAGCCGGACATACACGTCGTGGCCGAAGCGTCGGACGGGGCCGAGGCGGTGACGCTGGCGCGCGAGCTGCGCCCGACCGTCGCGGTGCTCGACATCAGCATGCCCCGGCTCGACGGCATCGAAGCGACGCGGCAGATTCGCGAGGCGGTACCCGAGACGCACACCATCGCGCTCACGATGCACGCCGACGACACCTACGTCTTTCAGCTGATCAAAGCCGGCTCGTCCGGGTGCGTCCTCAAGCACGAGGCCGCGCCGGTGTTGATCGACGCGATCCGCGGCGCGGCGCGGGGGGAAGCGTTTCTGTATCCGCAGACCGCGAACGCGGTCGCGGCCGACTATCTGACGGGCGTCGAGCGCGGCGAAAATCGTGAGACCTACGACGGGCTGACCGTGCGCGAGAAGGAGATTCTGGCGCTGATCGCCCACGGCGCGACCAACCAGGAGATCGGCCGGCAGCTGTTCATCAGCGTCAAGACGGTCCAAACCCACCGGGCGCACATCCTCGAGAAGCTGAAGCTCCACGATCGCACGCAGCTCGTCCGCTACGCGATCCGCAAGGGCCTCATCGAGCCGTAGCCGCCGGGCAGAGGCGGGAACGGACGCCGGGTCGAATCTTCCACCGCGATGCGCCGTCCCGCCGCGTCCGTCGTCGAAGGCACCCTGCTGTGGGAGCCGACCCCCGAGGTGCGCGCCCGGGCGGCGATCACGCGCTATCTCGAGTGGTTGCGCCGGTCCCGCGGGCTCTCGTTCGACTCCTACGACGCCCTCTGGCACTGGAGCGTGACGGATCTCGCGGCCTTCTGGTCGTCGATCTGGGAGTTCTTTGACGTCGCGGGGGCGCGGCCCGCCGCCGCGGTTCTGCCCGAGCGGCGCGTCGCCGGTGCGCGCTGGTTTCCCGGGGCGCTCCTCAACTTCGCCGAGCACGCCCTCCGGCGCGGCGACGGCGGCCCGGCCCTGATCGCCTACTCGGAGACGCGCCCCCCGCGCACCCTGACCTTCGAGGACGTGCGCCGCGAGACCGCGCGCGCGGCCTCGGCCCTCCGCCATCTCGGCGTGCGGCGGGGAGACCGCGTCGCGGCCTACCTGCCCAACGCCCCTGAAGCGGCCGTGGCGTTTCTCGCGACGGCCGCGTGCGGCGCGATCTGGTCGAGTTGCCCGCCGGAGTTCGGCACGCGCAGCGTCATCGATCGGTTTCGCCAGATCGAGCCGCGCGTGCTGCTGGCGGTCGACGGCTACCGGTACGCCGGACGCGCCTACGGCCGCATGGACGCGGTGCGCGAGATCGCCGCGGCGCTGCCGACGGTGGAGGCCGTGGTCGTCCTGCCCTACCTGGGCGACGCTCCCGATCTCGCCAACCTCCGCGGAGCGCGTCTGTGGGAGACCGCGATGGCCGGGGCGCCCGCGGACGACGCTTTGGCCCCGGAGCCGGTGCCGTTCGACCACCCGCTGTGGATTGTCTACTCGTCGGGGACGACCGGATTGCCGAAGGCGATCGTCCACGGGCACGGCGGCATCCTGCTCGAGCACCTGAAGCTCCTCGCGCTTCACCTCGATGTCGGGCCGGACGACCGCTTCTTCTGGTTCTCGACGACCGGGTGGATGATGTGGAACGTCGTCGTCTCGGCCCTCCTCGTCGGGGCGACGGCCATCCTCTACGACGGGAGTCCGGCGTATCCGGACCTCGGCGCGCTGTGGCGGCTGGCCGCGGATACCGGCATGACGTACTTCGGCACGAGCGCGCCCTTCGTGCTGTCGTGCATGAAGGCGGGGCTCGACCCCGGACGGACCTTCGATCTGTCGCGCCTTCGCGGCTTGGGCTCGACCGGCGCGCCCCTGACCCCGGAGGGCTTCGGGTGGGTGTACGAGCACGTGAACCCGGCGTTGCTCCTGGGATCGATCAGCGGCGGCACGGACGTCGCGACCGCGTTCGTGCTGTCGTGTCCCCTGCTCCCCGTGCGCGCCGGCGAGATCCAGTGCCGCGGGCTCGGGGCCAAGGTCGAGGCCTGGGACGAAAACGGGGGGCCCGTGATCAACGAGGTGGGCGAACTGGTAGTGACGGAGCCGTTGCCGTCGATGCCGGTCGGCTTTTGGAAGGATTCCGACGGCGCCCGCTATCGCGAAAGCTACTTCGAGCGGTTCCCCGGCGTGTGGCGGCACGGCGATTGGATCAAGATCACGCCGCGGGGCAGTTGCGTCATCTACGGCCGCTCCGATTCCACGCTGAACCGCGCCGGCGTGCGGATGGGTACGAGCGAATTCTACCGCGTCGTCGAGGAGCTGCCGGAGGTGCTCGACAGTCTCGTCATCGACACGGGCGAGCTGGGGCGCGAGGGGCGCCTGCTGCTCTTCGTGGTCCTCCGCGAGGGCGCGACGCTCGATGATCCGCTCCGCGCGACGATCCGCGAGCGGCTCCGGACACAGCTCTCCCCACGGCACGTGCCCGACGAGATCGAGCAGGTCCCGGAAATTCCGCGCACCCTCAACGGCAAGAAACTCGAAGTTCCGGTCAAGCGCATCCTCGGCGGCGCCGCCCCGGACCGGGCGGCCAGCCGCGGCGCGTTGGCCAACCCCGCGGCGTTCGACACGTTCGTGCGCCTCGCCGCGGACCGGGCGGCGCACCCGCCCGGCCGGTAGTCGCCCCCGGACGGCACGGACGCCGGCGGGACGAGGGAGGAGGAGAAGCGATGCGTCGTCTCATCTCCGGCAGGCTTCTTTGGATCGCGATGTCGAGTGCACTTGTGATCGCGCCGCTCACGCTGCCGCCCGCGGGCCAGGCCGCGATGGCGAGCCTGAGCGTCCGGAGCAACACCTTCGCCAAGGGTGGGACGCTGCCGTTGTCGACCGTGTTCAACGCGTTCGGGTGTACCGGGGGCAACCGCTCCCCGCACCTCGCCTGGAGCGGCGAACCCGCCGGGACGGCATCGTTTGCCGTGATCGCCCACGACCCGGACGCCCCCACCGGGACGGGCTGGTACCATTGGGTGGTCTTCAACATTCCCCCGACGGTGCATGCCCTCAAGGCAGGCGCCGGGGCGCAACAGTCCCCCGATCTTCCCGCGGGCGCCGTTCTCGGTTTGACCGACTTCGGGTTCAGCCACTACGGCGGCCCCTGCCCGCCCGCCGGCGACAGGCCGCACCACTACAATTTCACGGTCTATGCGCTCTCGTCAAAGATCGACGGCGGCCCAACGACCACGGGCGCCGCGCTCCGGTTCATGATGCGGACCGTGACGCTGGCAACGGGGACGATTACCGGCCGGTACGGCCACTGACGCGCATTCGTATCGACCGGACGCTTCTTCGCCGGCCGGCCGTGACCGCGATCCCCTAAACTTCCGA
This sequence comes from bacterium, assembly GCA_035945995.1. Classification (NCBI taxonomy): domain Bacteria; species bacterium. Next base: position 11,618 of record DASYZR010000154.1, on the reverse strand, counting down.
TAGAGCCACCCGCTTCCGCCCCGGACGCCGGGAAGGCTGCGCCCCGCACGGACGTTTACGACAGTGGTAGTAGCGGTAAATACGGGGCGACCGGCGGCGAGTTATAGCCGGTGTGCGTACGGGACCGGCCGGACCGCGTCGGACCGCACGCTCACTTCAAACGACGATGCGATCACAGACCAGGGTCACGGTGGACACGCCGGCCCGCGCGACGGTGGCGCGGGTCGAGGGCGACCTCGACCTCCTCAGCCTGCCCGAGGTCGAGCGGGAGTTGCGCGCCGCCGCGGCAGGTGCGGGGGCGGGGCAGTTGCTCGCCATCGATGTGAGCGGCGTCACGTATCTGAACAGCGCCGCGATCCGGCTGCTTTACGACCTCGCCGAAGATCTGCGCGCGCGGCACCGTCAACTGCGGCTCGTGATGTCCTCCACCGCCCCACTGCGGTCCCTGTTCCGCCGCCTGCGGTTCGACACCGTCATCCCTGTGCACGAAACTCTTGCTGACGCAATCGCCGAGGCCAGGCCCGAGACCGCAGACCCCACCGGAGATTCTGCGCGGGCGCACCCATCCGAGTAAGGTTCCCCAAGGAGGCATGTCATGAGCGTCACAGCCCCAACCGCCGTCATTCCGTCGATTTTGCGGATCCACCGCCAGCTTCGCGTGCTCGATCGAGCGTATATGGACGCGGAAAGCAAGCCGCAAATTCAGAATATGCTGGAAGCAAAGTTTCAGGAGCTTCAGGCTGCGCACGACCTGCTCCCCTCGGATCTACGCGACAAGAGCTGGATCCTGCAGGTGCAGGGGTACACCGCGTGGGGGAAGCTGTCCAAGTCGTAGCGCGCCGCCCGGTTTAGGCGAGGCCCGGGAGCGGGGAGAATCGTGATAGGATGACGGGCATACCTCTCACGATTACCCGCTCCCTCGCTGTTCTGGCGCTGATCGCGCTCGCCGGGACGCCGGCGGCCGCGGCCTTGGCCGTAAACGTCGTGTCGGTGACGACGCCCGTCGTACGCGGCACCGAGGGCCACCTCGTGGTTCGCACGATGCCCCACGCGCAGTGCGGCGCCTCGGTTCAGTCGCAGACCGATCCGGGCCGCACGATCGCCTCCCTGCCTCCGCAAACGGCCGACCTCGCGGGCCTGGTGACCTTCAGCGTGAAGGTTCCCGTCATCGCGAAACCGGGCGCCTACCCCGTCACCGTGTCGTGTCAGGGCGCCGGGCGCGCCGCGGCCGCGCGCCTCTTCGTCACCGTCCGCTGACGGCGCTCGCGTAGAGACGCTCCCGAAGGCGCTCCCGCCCCGAACGTAGAAGGCACGCCTAGGCTGCGCCTTAGGCGCGGGCGAACCGGTCGGGACGGAACGGGGCGAGCCGCGGGTCGGGCCGGCCGCCGAGCATCTCGTTCGCCGCGACGATGCCGAGGAACGGCGCGAGCGTCACGCCGCTGTGCGTGACCACCACATAGTAACCGGACACCCCGGCGTGCGGTCCAACCACCGAGTGCCCATCGGCCGGCATCGCGCGGATGCCGAGGCGCGCGTGCTCATGCCCGACCCCCGCGAGTCCCGGCAGGAGGCGCGCGGCGCGCCGGACCAGCTCGTCCGCGAGATCCGCCGGCGGCTCGTCCGCGGCGGCCGCGGTGACCGCCGCGTCGATGTCGTCGGCCTGGACCATCACGCGCCCACCGCCGTCGGGGCGCAGCTGGCAGTCCGGCGCGTGGACGACCCGCGCGAGCCGCGTCAGCGCGGGCGGGGTGATCGCGAGAACGCTCCGGTTTGGCGCGAGCGGAACCGGAAGCGCCGCCGGGCCGGCGACCGCATCGGCCCAGCGGCCCGCGCAGTTGACCACCACGTCCGCCTCGTACGTCGCACCGGGGTCGGTCTGCACGCCCGCCACCCGGTTCCCGGTCCGGCGGAGCTCCCGCACCGTGGTCCCGGGATGGACGCGCGCACCGAGCCCGCGGGCGGCTTCGAGCAACGCGTGCACGTAAACCGTCGTGTCGATCCAGCCCTCGTCGGGAAAATGGGCGATCACGGCGTCGCGAATCGCGTCGACCGGAATATCGGGCTCCAGTTCGTGCAGCCGCGCGGGCGCGAGCTCCAAGGCGGCGTAGTCCCACGCACGAAGCCGCTCGATGCGCTGCGATACACGGGCGCGCCCGTCGTCGCCGGCGGCCCACAGCACGTTTCCCCCGCCGTGCCACCACGGCGCCGCCCCGAATTCCGCCCGGAGCGCCGCGTGCGCGCGCATCCCTTCGACGTTCAACTCATGATACGCGCGGGGCGTCTTGTTGTTGGCGTTCGTCCAGGCGAAACTGGCCGCCGACGTGCCGCCGCCCGGAGCGCCGCGATCCACCACCGTGACGTCGGCCCCGCCGCGGGCCAGCCGGTAGGCCACCGACGCGCCGATCACGCCGGCGCCGATAACGAGGGCTCGCATCCCAACCGCGGTATTCGCGGTGCGGCGGACGGGCCCCTACGGCACGGACGCGGGCGCTCCTTCGCTGACGACGAGATCCACCGCGGCATTGGCCGCGGCCTGGGCCTGGTGCACGACGATGCCGGCCGGGGTGTGGTCGTCGTACGTGTAGCTCACCTGCCCGAGTCGAAGCCCCGCGGCGCGCAGCTGGGACTGCGCCTCATCCAGCGACACCCCCGTGACGTTCGGCACGACGGGGCTGGACGCAGGCGCGCCCTGGGCCGGTGTGGGGGATACCGGTAGTACCGGCGGCGTCGACTTGGCCTGGTTTGGTCCCTGGCTGACGATGACGTCGATTCGGGTCCTCGCGCCGAGGTGCGTCGACGGGTTGGCCGATTGGGATGCGATCATCCCGGCGGGTACCTTGTCGTCGTAGGCATAGCGCATGCTGTCGAGCCTAAGCCCGACGGCGGCGAGTTGATCGCGGGCCTCCGAGACCGGCATGCCGCGCAGATCGGGCACGACACCCGATCCTTCGCTTACGACCACCCGGATCGTCGCATCCTTACCTATCTCCTGCCCAGCCGGAGGATCCTGAGCGGCGATGAGGCCCGGGGCAAGCCGGGGATCCTGGCGTCCGGCCTCGACCGCAACGGTCACGTGCTGCAGGACCGCGATGCGGCGCGCCCCGTCGAGCGTTTGTCCGACCAGCGACGGCGCCCCGAGTTGCTCCGCCGACCGGTAGCCACGATACGCCGCCGCGCCCAAGAAGGCGAGTCCGGCCACCACGACCGCCGCGACCGCCAGTTGCGGGACGAGCGTTCGACGGCCATACTTCGGCGACAGGAGCGGCCTGCGTACGGCCGTGTCGCGGAGCGGCCGTGATGCCTCGGCGGCGCCCGCCAGACGCACCGTGTCACCGGACCGGCCGTTCTCCCGGCCGGCACCCCCCGGGCGCGCGCCGCGCGCCTGGCCGAAAGGCGGCACTGGCGTAATGTCCGTCGCGGGACCGAGACGAGCGGCAGTGCGCCGCAGGTCCGCCGCGAGATCGGCCGCGCTGGGATAGCGATCCCGGGGAGACTTGGCCAGGAGGCGGCGGACAAGGGCCACCGTCGCCGGCGAGAGGTCCGGCCGAATCCACTGCAGGTCGAAGGGCGGCTCGTTGAGGTGCTTGAGGGCCATCGCCACCGGCGTTTCGCCGTCCTCGAATGGCAACCGCCCCGCCAGGGCCTCGTACAGGACGACCCCGAGCGAATACAGGTCCGATGCCGGTCCGGCCTGATCCCCCCGCGCCTGCTCCGGTGAAATGTACTGCATGGAGCCGAGCACCGTTCCGGTGCGCGTGTGCGACGTGGCATCGAGGGTCCGGGCGATGCCGAAATCGGCCACCTTCACGTGGCCGTCCGGTGTGAGCAGGACGTTATGCGGCTTGACGTCCCGGTGGACGATGCCCCGCGTGTGCGCATAGGCCAGCGCGTCGGCGACTTCGGCGGCAAGCCGCAGCGCCCTCGCTTCCGGCAGCCGCTCCTCGCGGCGGAGCCAGTCGCGGAGCGTCCCCCCTCCAACGTATTCCATCGCGATGTACTGGGTCGACCCCTCGTCGCCGTGCGCGAATACTTGGACGGTGCGGGGATGTGAGAGCGTGCTCGCGGCCTCCGCCTCCTGACGGAACCGCCGGCGGAAATCCTCGTCGCGTGAGAGGTGGTCGGCGAGCACCTTCACCGCGCACATACGGTTGCGCTTCCGGTCCCAGCCGCGGTAGACCGCCGCCATCCCGCCGCTTCCGAGAGGCTCGCGCAGTTCGAACCGGCCGGCAAGCACCCGTGGCTCCACCGACCCGGCCTCCGAGCCTCGGACGCCGGGAGGCGCCGCCGTCGCGTCGTGACGGCCCGTGGTCATGGCGGACGCAGATCGATCATGGGATCCTCCCAAGCGTTTTCCCCTAACGGTGAAGGCCGTGTAACGCGCACCCCGGTGGGCATAATGACAATATGCGCATGGCCAACGGAGAGTCGACGCTCGCTGTCGGCGCCGCAATTCTGGTCGGTCTCGCGGCCGATCTCGTCGTGCCCGACTCGGGGTTTTCGGCGGTCCTCACGCCCCTCCTCGGGGCGTCGTCGATCGGGCTGGCCCTCTGGATCCTGGCACGAGTGGCTAGGTAACCCGGCCGCGCAGGTCCACCGCCACAACGCATTCGTCGGATCCACGATTGACCAAACGCACGAGGGGCGCGGCCTTTGGCCGCGCCCCTCGTGCGTTTGTCGCCCGTCCCGGTCGCAGACGCTATCGCGCCCGCTGGACGCCGAGAATGAGATGGGCCTTCGTCCGCGCGGCGGCCGGCAGCATCTCCCACGCCGCCCGCATCCGCGCGAACTCCACGGAGGCGGCGGGCGCCGCGCACCGCGACAGCCACACGCCGGCACCCCGCCGCGTTCTGAGATCCGGGCGCTCCAGCACGGCAACATAGGGCAGCGACCCGCCCGCATTCTGATCGGCGGCCCGCCGCAGCGCGGCGTAGGCCGCCCGGAATTCGCTGAGGACCCGATCGTAGTCCAGTTTCACCGTCGTCCCCTCCATCATCGTGAGCGCGGTCGCGGAGCGTCGATTCGGCGATTGCCGCGCCGTGGACCCGTCATCTACTTGGAATCGGGAGCCCCTGCGCCCTGTGTTCGTCCGGGCGCGCGTGGGGGCACGTTCGCGTGCGGGAAGCTATTCGTTTGAGTAATCATCGCGGCGCGTCTGCGCCCGTTCGCGAATGGGCACATCAAGCCGTAGGGCGCTGCCGGCTCCCCAGGGCTTCCGCTCGACGTAGCCTCAAAACTGAGGGGCGGATCGATGGAATCGGCGAGACCCGGAGTGCACGCACTCACGCCCCGCCTGAGGGCGGTGCCCCGTTCGGCGCCGATCCGGGTCTTTCTCCTCGATCCTTACAGCCTTATGCGGCACGGCCTCAGGGTACTGCTGTCGTCGGAGGGGGACCTCGAGGTCGTCGGTGAGGCGGACGGCGGCGGTCCCGCCGTCGAGGAGGTCGCCGCGACCCGGCCGGATGTGGTGCTCATGGACGTCGCCGCGCCGGGCGCGGGCGGCGTCGAGGCCATCCGCGCCATCAAGGCCCGCCGTCCCGCCACGGCGGTCCTCGTCCTGACCCTACAGTCCGATCAGGAGCGGTTCCGCGAGGCCGCGGAAGCGGGCGCCGTTGGATACGTGCTCAAAGACATTTCACCCGCCAACCTCTGCAACGCCATCCGCGCCGTCCACCGCGGCGCGACCATGATCAACCCCGTGCTCGCCAGACAGATGGTTGAGAGTCTCTCCCAGGAGGGCGCGGCGGTCTCCGGGATCGGATCACGCCGGCCCCGCCGGCTGACGCCGCGCGCGACCGAGATCCTGATCGAGGTCGCGCGCGGCCTGAGCGACAAAGAGATCGCCGCCAAGCTCGGCCTCTCGGAATCGCGGGTGAAGAATTGCCTGCGGGCCGTCTACGGCACATTCCGCCTGCGCAATCGGGCGCACGCCGCCGCGTTCGCCGTCCGACGAGGGCTCCTGTAGGACGCGCCGGACGTTCGACAACATCAAGATGTCGCTCGACGCGGCGGGCATCGGCTGGGGCCACGTGATCCGCATCACGCGTTACCTGACCGACATGCGCGATCAGGACGAACTGAACGAGGTCCAGCGCGGCTATCTCGGCGAGCACAAACCCGCCAGCACCACCTTGGGCGTGAGCCATCTCGTGACGCCCCTGGCGCGGCTGGAAATCGAAATCGTCGCGGCGGTGCCGCGCGGGTGACCGATCCGCGCTACTCCATCTGCTCCTCGAGCCGGCGCGGGTCCTCGAAGAGGCGCGCCGTCGCCAGCCCGAAAATTATGCCGCCGACGTGCGCGGCGTACGCCACCCCGCCGGTCTGCATGTTGGTGACCGCGCCGAAACTCACGAGTTGAATGAGAAACCACAAGCCGATCAACAGGAACGCGGGGATGAAGGTGACCGTGAAAAAGAAACCGATGAAGAGCACGGTGCGGATCCGATCGCGCGGATAGGTGGTGAGAAACGCCCCCATCACCGCGGCGATCGCGCCGCTCGCACCCAGCGTCGGCGTCGTCGATCCGGGGCTGACCGCCACCTGGGCCAGCATCGCCGCGGCCCCGCCGACCAAGTAGAACGTCAGATACCGGCCCGGGTTCATCGCGTCCTCGATTTCCGGGCCAAACACCCACAGGAACAGCATGTTCCCCAGAATATGCGCCCAACTTCCGTGCAGGAACATCGCCGTCAGAATGGTGATCCAGTGGCGGCCGCCGGCGATATCCGCGGGGACCAGCGACCACCTCGTCACGAACGCGTCACCGCCCGCCAACTCGAGCGCGAACACAAAGGCGTTCGCGATAATGATGGCCAGGGTGACGGCGGGAAAGTGCACCGGGCGCCGGGATACGTCACCTAATGGAATCATGGCTCCCCCAGGGCCGCACGGACATGTCCGACACGATTCGATCCGGGGGCTCCGCCCCCTCCCGCGGCCGCCGGGTCTACGGCTGTGGCAAGACGTGTAAGAGATTCGTGCATGTTAGCGGATTCCGCGTTCCTGACGGGCGAGCGCCGGAGTTCGCAGACCGGAGGTGCAAATCGTGACGTCACCCCTCAAGGTCAAGAAGGGTGCCCTCCCGGTCGTCATCTATACCGCGACGCATAGGATCGAAGGACTTTACCACAGCTTCGACAGCGGCGTCCGGCTCCTGGACGATCTCAACGCGCGGGAAACGGCGTTCATCCCGCTGACCGACGCCAGAATCACGAAGCTGGAGGGGGACGCCGGGCTCATCGTCGCCGGCTTCGTCGCCGTCAATCTGCACAGCATCACGCTCTTCTTCCCGAATCCCAAAGCGGTGCCCACTCGGAAGCAAGAGTCCCTGTCGGAGCGACGATTCATGGAGTCGACGACCGTGCCCGGCCTGGTGATCGGCCCCCCGTAACGTCGCCCGTGCGCCTGGATTATACTGGCAGGTGAACCCCGGAACCATCGCACCCGCGTCAATGGAGGTGGAGCACGACAGACGGTCAGGCGCGGTACCACGGCGTAAACGGGCGTTAGGAGCATGTGGGAGCCGAGCCACCGGTACCCCGATCCCGCGGTGCGGGTGCTGCATCCGGGCTTCGCCAAGTATCGGCTCGCGCAGGCCGCGGTCGAACGTCTGGCCACCGGGTGCCGCTGGGCGGAGGGACCGGTGTGGTTCGGCGACGGACGGTTCCTGCTGTGGAGCGACATCCCGAACAACCGCATCTTGAAATGGGAGGACGAAACCGGCGCGGTCGGGGTCTTCCGCCGGCCGTCCAACAACGCCAACGGCAACACGCGCGACCGTCAGGGCCGTTTGATCACCTGCGAGCACGACGCCCGGCGCGTGACCCGCACCGAGTACGACGGGACGATCACGGTACTGCTCGACCGGTTCGATGGGAAACCGCTCAACTCGCCGAACGATGTCGTGGTAAAGTCGGACGGCTCGGTCTGGTTCACCGATCCGCCGTTCGGCATTCTCGGCTACTATGAGGGGCACCCGGCACCGCAGGAGCTGCCGGCGAACGTCTACCGCGTCGACGGCACGACGGGGCGGGCCACCGTGGTGGCCGGCGACATCAACGGCCCGAACGGTTTGGCCTTTTCACCCGACGAGACGAGGCTCTACGTCGTCGAATCTCGCGCCTCGCCGCGCAAGATTCGAGCCTTCGACGTCGTGGCGGACGGCACCAAGCTCGCCAACGGCCGCGTGCTGATCGACGCCGGCCCGGGCACACCGGACGGCTTCCGCTGCGACGTTGACGGCAATCTCTGGTGCGGGTGGGGGATGGGCGAGCCCGAACTGGACGGCGTCCGCATCTTCTCCCCGGCCGGCGAGCCCATCGGCCACATCGCGCTCCCCGAACGCTGCGCGAATCTCTGCTTCGGCGGGCTGCGGCGGAACCGGCTGTTCATGGCGGCCAGCACGTCGCTCTATTCGCTGTACGTAAACACGCAGGGGGCGCCGGGTGTCTGACCCGCGTCGCGCGCGCGCGCCGCACCGGACCGCCGGCCCGTTGTCCGCGCACAAAGCGGTGCACAAATTCAGGGGGCACGCGGCCCTACGGAAATTCTAGGTTGGCGCGGTCCCATTGTCCGAGCGTCGCCGCGGCCTCGTACGTGCTCTGAAGGAACTCGAGCACGGTTGCCCGCGGATCCGCCGCGGATCGCACGTCCTCGTACATCAGGACGAAGTTGGAGAACTCTGCGCTGTAGGATGCCGCCGCCGGACGGATGCGGGCCTCCTTGAACCCGGGCGGCTCCGGCGCCGCGTACGAGTAAAACGCGGCATCAATGATACCGCCGCTCCCGGTCCAGAAGCCGCAGCTGCTCACCTCGTGGGAGTACCCTTCGCGGGTCATGGAGTCGGCACCCTCGATGGGCGGCGCGCGGCGCCCCGAAAATCGCGTCACGGCCAGATCGAAGCCGCCCCAGAAGAAGTGCACCGGGCTCGCCTTGCCGATAAAGCGCCCCCGGAACTCCTTGAGGATGGTGTCGGCCCGCAGCAGAATGCGCCAGAATCGATGCGCGTAGGCCGCATCATACGACGCGTGCCGGCGGTCCTCCTCGAAGCGGATCGGGTTCGGGTATTCCGACGGCTTCGTCCAGATTCTGACGTCGATCGCGAGCCGCTGGAGCGTCCCAATGACATCGTGATAGAAGTCGGCGACCGATCGAGGCCGGAGGGCGATCGTCTCGGTCCGTCCGCTGCTCGTCTGGAGCGCCAGGACGTGATCAATGAAATCGAACGCCGCGTCAAACGTACCGTCGCCGTACGGAATCGGCGTGGTGGTCAGACCGCGCGATGTCAGGTAGAACGGAACCTCCCACCAATGATTCACGTGCGGCGTGAGTTTGAGCCGGATCTTGCCGACGATCTGCGTCCACATGTGCAGCGTATCGCGCGTCTCCCGCCACGCTTCGAGCGGCAACGCGGGCCACGCCTCCGTGTCACGCATCTCGAACCTCCTACCGCGGACCGGGCCGCGGCACGTGCAGCTCGGGCAGCCGGGCGGTGAGAACCCCGCGTTGAGGTTCCAGCCACGGCGGCAACGTCAGCTGCGCGCCCAACGCGTCCGGCGGCTCGTCGACGGCAAAACCGGGCCCTTCGGTCGCGATCTCGAACAGCACGCCGCCCGGTTCGCGAAAGTAGATCGACCGGAAGTACTGACGGTCTCTCACCGGCGTCACGCTGAGCCCCTCCTCGATGAGCCTCCGCCGCCACCCCTGCTGAGCCGCCTCGTCCGGCGTCCGCCAGGCCACGTGGTGCACCGTGCCGACCGCCACGTGCCCGGGCGGGGCGTCCGGCCCACCGACGACGTCCACCCAGGTGGCGAGGCCCCCGTCACCCACGACGTACCGGCGGCGGTGCCCCACCGTCTGCGCAAGACGGAAGCCCATGACCTCGGTCAACAGCGCTTCGGTGTCATCGTACCCCCGCTCGAGCAGGGCGACGCTGTGGAACCCTCGGATTGCCTGCGAGACCGGGACGGACGGCGCGGCCCACGCACGTCCGGGATCGGGCCGGGAATCCGCGACGAGTTCAAGTTGGAGCCCGTCGGGGTCCGAGAATTCGAGCAGGGGTTCATCGAAGGGGGACTCCCGTCTCTCGACCCCTATCTCGCGAGTCCTGAGGCGCGCCTCCCAAAATCCCAGGGAGTGCGGAGGAACGGCAAATGAGACGATGGTCGCCTGCCCCACGCCGTGGCGTCCTCGGGGGGCGCCCGGCCAGGGGAAAAACGTGAGGATCGTCCCCGGACGCCCGACCTGGTCCCCAAAGTACAGGTGGTACGTCCCGGGATCGTCGTAGTTGACCGTCTGCTTGACGAGGCGCAGGCCCAGGATCCCCGCATAAAAATCTACGTTGCCTTGGGGGTCGCCGGCAATCGCCGTAATGTGATGAATGCCCCCGATCTCGCCTGGTCTCATGACGACCTCTCCGCGTTGCGCGTCCGCCGTCCTCCCGTATCGTTCGGCGGCGGCGTCGGTCGCCCCGCTTGACCCTCCCACCAATCAGACGGCTGCTCTTCCAACAGCCGGTGGCCGCAGTCCTTCAATGCGCTGCGGCATCATTGGTGGCGGAAGGAGACGGTGAAGGCGTTTGCGGATATCCGGCACGAACGCACCGATGATTGTTCATCTCTTGGACGGCACATACGAGCTGTTCCGTCACTTCTACGGCCTGCGCCGCTTCAACACGGGCGAGGATTCGCCATTTGGCGCCGTCAACGGCGTGTTGCACTCGATATTGCAGATGATCGAGACGGGAGCGACTCACGTCGGCGTGGCGACCGATCACGTCATCGAATCCTTTCGCAACGATCTGTGGTCCGGATACAAGACCGGGGAAGGCATCGAGCCCGCGCTCCTGGCCCAATTTCGCCCGCTGGAAGACGCGCTCAGGGCGATGGGGGTCGCCGTCTGGCCGATGACCGATCTCGAGGCCGATGATGGACTTGCCTCCGCGGCGCAGATCGCGTCCGGCAATGAGGAGGTGGAGAGAGTCTGCATCTGGACGCCCGACAAGGACCTGGCGCAGTGCGTCCGGGGCGCCCGGGTGGTGCAGGTTGACCGGAAGAACCACAAAATCCTCGACGCGGAGGGGGTTCGCGCCAAGTTCGGGGTGGCACCCGTCCTGATTCCCGACTTCCTCGCGCTGGTCGGCGACTCGGCGGACGGATATCCGGGCATTCCGGGAATCGGTCCGGTTAAGGCGGCACGGTTGGTGAACCGATACGGCGTCATCGAGAACTTCCCGCCTGCCGCGTTGAGCGAGGAACGGCGCGAGGCGGCGCTCCTGTTTAAGGATCTGGCGACGCTCAGGACCGACGCGCGCCTCTTCCGCGACGTGGACGAACTGCGGTGGCGCGGCCCTACCGAGGCATTTGCGGCGTGTTCAAAACGTCTCGGAGACGCCCGCCTCCTGGAGCGGAGCCTCAAGGCACTTGCTAAATGAATCCCCCGCGGAGCTGCGGGGGGGGGCGCCGGTCCGGTGAAGGCGAAGGGACTGCGCGGCGGGAAGGGAGCACCATAGGATGATCCCGATCATCGACAAGGCGGTGTGGGTAGACCTCCGGGAGGCGTTCCTCGAGATCCCCGCGCAGACCTGCATCACCAAGGACAACGCGCCGATCTCGATTGATTTC
>DASYZR010000153.1 GCA_035945995.1 bacterium | reverse complement strand
CGTCGGCGGCGGCATGATGCAGCGCTCGGGTGGTCGCCTCCGCGGCGTTGCCCGGAGCGAACAGCATGCTTCGCAACACCTGTCTCCCCTCTAGGCCAGCGCCTCCGCGACGCTCTGCCGGAGGAGCCCTCGATGCGGCAGCGGCCGTACTCCAGCCCGAACGGGCAGCGGCGGCAATGCACTTCCGGGATCTGCGGAAACGGGAGCAGGAGGGGCTCGTAGGGTCCGCGGCGCGCGGCGAACCCCGAGGCCGACAGCGCGCCGAGCGTCGCGCCGTGGTACGATGCCCGCTTGCCGATGATCTTGTATTTGGTGGGCGTCCCCGCGTCCACCCAGTACTGCCGGGCCAGCTTGATCGCGGTCTCCGTAGCCTCGCTGCCGCCGGACACGAAGAACACGCGGGACAGGCCGGGCGGCGCGAACGTCACCAGGAGATCCGCCGCGCGCTCCTGGGCCTCGGACGTGAATTCGGAGCCGTGGGCGAACGTCATCAGGTGGAGCTGGCGCTCCATCGCGGCAAGGATCTCCGGGACCCCGTGCCCGAGGTTCGCCGCCAGCGGCCCGGAGGAGCCGTCGAGGTAGCGCCGCCCCGCATCATCGTAAATGTAGACGCCCTCGGCCCGGGTCGCGCGCACGAGCGGCTGCCCCGCCTCCCCGGCCGCGCGCGCCAGGACGTGGCCGGGCGATGCCTGGGTGGACGATGCCGGTATCGTGTCGATGGCGTTCCCTCCTTCGGCTCGGGTACTACGAGGGCGTTCGGCCCGCGCCGCGCCGGTTCCCGCAGAAGGGAACCGCGGGGGCCGCGGGGCACATTGCCGGAGACGGTGACGCTTGGTCTGGAGGAGTCGAATGGGCCTTACGCGCGACGTGGCGGATTGGATCGCCCGGATGTCGATCGACGACGCGCCGGCGGCGGTCTTCGATGCGGCCACCTCGGCGCTCATCGATACCACGGCTGCGATCCTCGCCGGCGTCTCCGAGCCGGTCACGCGGATCGTGGCCGACGCGGTGGCCGAGGAGGACGCGCACCCGGTCGCGGACCGGCTCGGTGCGCGCCTGCGCACGTCGATGGAGGGCGCGGCGCTTGTCAACGGCGTCAGTGCCCATGCGCTGGACTACGACGACGTCAATCAGTCGGCGATCGCGCACTCCAGCGCGGTCGTCCTGCCCGCGGCGCTCGCCGCGGCGCAGGCGGTCGGCGCCTCCGGCCGCCGGCTGCTGGAGGCGTACGTCGCCGGCGTCGAGATCATGGCAAAGCTCGGGCGGGCGATGGGCGCGGCGCACTACCGGGCCGGCTGGCACGCGACGTCCACGCTCGGCACGCTCGGCGCCGCCGCGGCGGCGGGCAAGCTTTTTCGGCTGGATCCGGAGGCGCTGCAGCACGCGCTGGCCATCGCCGTCTCGGAGGCCTCGGGCAGCCGCCAGAACTTCGGCACCATGACGAAGCCGTTTCACGTGGGGCACGCCGCCCGCTGTGGCGTGCTCGCCGCGCGGCTCGCGCGCCGGGGCATGACGGGCGACACCGCGATCCTCGAAGCGCCGCTGGGGTACTTCGCCGTGTTCTCATTCGGCGAGGCGCGGATCGAGCGGATCGGCGATGCCTTAGGGAACCCGTACGACGTGGTCTCGCCCGGGATGAACGTCAAGCGGTACCCCTGCTGCTATGCGACCCATCGCGCCGCCGACGGCACGCTCGGCCTGGTCCGGGACCACGAGGTCGCCTCCGGCGACGTCGAGTTTGTCGAGGTGATTGTGCCGCCCGGGGGCCTCGACGCCGTCACCCGGGATCGTCCCAGGACCGGGCTGGAGGGCAAGTTCAGCATGCCGTACGTCGTGGCCGCGGCGATCCTGGACGGCCGCGTCACGCTTGAGACCTTCACCGACGAGATGGTCCGGCGGCCCGAGGCGCAGGCGCTCCTCCGGGCGGTCCGGCCGGTGGAGAATCGAACCATCCCCGTCGAGTTCAATGCGATCGAAGAGGGCCACGTCGTGGTGAAGATCCATCTTCGAAACGGCGCCATCCTGGAGCGGCGCGTCGACTACCCGCGCGGCGCCCCGCAGAATCCATTAAGCGCGGATGAGCTCCAGGGGAAGTTCCGGGACTGCGCCGGCCGGGTGCTCTCCCGGGAGCAGGGCGAGCACGCCCTCGCGCTCCTCAACTCCGTGCGGGATCTCGCGCACCTCGACGCGCTGGTCGCGTCGCTCATGCCGGCTTAAATAAGTCACTAAAGTCTTGCGAGAATTTGTCGAGGCCTCGTCCGGCACGGTGGCCCTGCCGAATGGCGGCTCCTGGCGGTCTGGTGTGACCGCAGAGTACTCGCGGTCTACTTCCCTTTCTGGGCCAGAAAGGGCGCGATAAACGCGACGATATCTTCCAACGATCCGAGCGAGCGCCGCACATTGCTAGGAACGTGTGTAATGGAACCGGTCCAGGCGGAGCCCCCTGCACCGGTTCCATCGACCCAAATTTTGATGATGAACGAGTGGATGGTAGGCTCATCGGCGGATGCCCGAAGCCCCTTCCGCCAACTCGAATCCTCACCAGCCCGGTCTTCCTGTTGCATGGTCTCTGGTACCTGAGGCGTGGCCACCAGTATGACAACAAAACCAGAGACTCGAGGTCTCTCACGAGTCTAGAGGAAGATCGGAGCCGCGTGCGGACGGTGTCTTGCGCCTGTCTCTTCAGCGTCTGCGATCGGCGTCTAGCACTCCAGGGGCTTGAGGGGTGGGGGACCGGTGCTACTCAAGGGAGCGCTCAGCTCTGACTCGATCGACGCGATCTCTTGTTGAGCCCGGCGTTCCGCCTCAGCCACGACCATCCGGAGTCGTTTCAAGGGAGTGAGGATTTCGGGAAGAGCCCCGGGAGCACTCATCGCATTGCCAGAATGGTGCTTTCCAGAGTCTACTGAAGCAACTGGGTGGTCCGAGCGGATTTGATCGCGCAGCGCGAGCGTTTGTGCGGAGGGATCCACATCCAACTCCTGCCGGAGCGCGTCCACGCACCGCTGATATTGGCGCAAAGCGCCGGTCCGATCTCCGGCCAGGTAGTGAAGGCGCATCAACTGCCAGTGTGTCCGCTCCCTGGCGCGATCGTACCGCAGGATCCTGGCCCCATGGGCCAGCCCTTCCTCAAACAGACCTTGCCTTTCACAGTACGCCATCAACTTGTCGAGAGTGGCAAGATATGAGTTTTGCAGGCGTTCGCGCTCGAAAAGGCACCAGTCCTGGTAACATCCCTCCAGCAAATCACCTCTGTAGAGGTCGACGGCGCCTTGCAGTCGTGCTGCTTGCTCTGGCCTGAGATGGTTACCGGCGATGCCCTGAGCCGATCCCACGGCCTCTTCAAAGTGAGCCACGTCGAGCCAGAGACCTGGGCCCGCATTGAGTCCGACCCACGTGGAATCCACGCTCAGCGGAGAATGGTCGCCCGGTAAGTCGAATTCAAACGCTCCCTGCAGTTGCCACAAGGCCTGTCGAAGGTACTTCTTCGAGTGCGCGCTGGGAACATCGGACCAAAACACAGCTGCCAAGCCTTCTCGAGAATGTACGCGGTTCCGGTAGACGAGCAAGTACGAAAAAAGCTCGCGGATTCTCGCCGCGTGGAAACCTTTTAGGACACAATCGTTCCGCTGAGTTTCGAACTTACCGAAGAGGCGGACCGAAACAACATCCACAGCGCCCACTCCCGCGGAGAACGTGAGGCCGGGTAGACATAAGCGGTCTTTTTCTCCTTATATCAGTAACCTTCTTGGGTTCCCCTGTCAATGCCAAATGCCCGGAGATTCGACCCAGGTTTTTCGGCGTTTGGGAAATTCACGCAACTGCCGAGGCTATGTCCGTTGAGGCCTCTCACTTCTCTCGACCAACTCGTTGCCGCCGGCGGCCCCGCCGGACGAGGCATCCCTTTTCAGACGCTGGAGAGACGCCTTGGAGACGTTCGCCCTAGGGGGAGCGGAGCGATTCCGCAGACTCCGGACAGGCGCCTGCTCAACTCGCAGTTGCGATAATATCGGCGATTTCACGCGGACCGGCTCGGTGACATGCGGGAATAGATCCCAAGTCAAAGGAAAAACCCGACAATGGCGCCTGTCGCCAATTCTCCGACGCTAGACCAGGTCCTGACGGCCATGATTGGCTCTCTCAACGGCTACCTCCCGCTGGCGGCGCCGCCTTTGCCCAACCCCGCCGTGTTGGTTGCAAGCGTGAGAGAGAAGTCCGTGGGCCTCGGGAGCCGGCGCGGCTCCGACTCGCTCGGCCCTTTCGCCGTCGTCGACCCCAAAGGCGTCCGGCTGGACGCCGTGGCCCGGTTTCAGCTGTGGGCGGGAGGCCCCGCCGAGGTCGATGCCGCGATCACCGCGTTGAACGCCCGAGTGCTGGCCGACGTCGACAATCTCTTCAAGCAAGGCTTCCTCCGCATGGCGCTGGAATCGTCGCCGCCTGCTGACTTCTCGGGTGCGCCCCTGAACCTCTGGCGCAAGTATGCCGACTACCGCGTCCTCTACGAATACGCCTATACGGACAGCGACAGCGCCGCCAGCCTCATCGCCCGCGTCCCCATCGACATCGACAGCCAATTCCCGGACTCGACAGTAGTGACGGACGAGATGGCGCGTTGGGATAACGTGAGCGCTGCCGCGCTCGAGGTTCGAGGCCCGTTTGTTATTGGCGGCCTGTGGCTCCTGGCCTTCGTTCCGGGCGCGGCGCCGACCGCCGGTGTCACCCTGACGCGGACCTTTGACGGTGCGGTCGGCGCGCCGGTCGCTCACCCGTCGCTGGCCGCGTTCTTGGCCGCGGCCGCCGGCCCGGGCGCCTCTGAGCGTCACGCCAGTGTCACGTTTGCGTCTTTCGGGGCCTTTCTGGCGGCGTTCAGCTCCGCCGGGCTCCCGGTGTTCATGGGTGATTGGGACCTGGATGGGGTCACGGACGAGTACAGACCCCTGACGCTCTCGATCGCGCCGGCCATCAGTCTGCCCGCGATCACAGACCGGTTCATCGTGACGTACCAGGTCCCTC
Organism: bacterium; assembly: GCA_035945995.1. NCBI lineage: Bacteria > bacterium. The sequence continues at coordinate 104,090 of DASYZR010000153.1, read as the reverse complement.
CGTTTGATCGAGTGGCCGTGGTGTACCTGCGCGCCACTCGAGGAACTTGAGCACCATTCGCCGACTGCCGTCGCGAGCGATTGAGCGCGGGAAGGAGACGCGAAGATGGCCGAGATGATTCTGCCAGGCACGTACATCGAGGTCCGCCCCGAAGGATTGATCGCGCCAGGACAAGTGACCGTGAACAATTTGGGCGTCGTAGGGACGGCCGCGAAGGGCCCCCTCAATCACGCCGTTCTTCTCGGGAGTTTCGCCGAAGCGCAGCAGCAGTTTTATCGCTACGACCCCTGGATCGACGGCAAGAGCGGCGAGCTAACGCTGGTGCGAGCACTGGAGCTGGCCTTCGAGTTGGGCGCCACCACCGTCTACGCCGTCCGCGTGGCCGGCGCCGGCGCCGCCGAGGCCAGCATCGTGCTTTCGTCTGCGAGCGGGGCGTGCGTGAGACTGACCGCCGCCTCCGAGGGCACCTGGGGGAACGATCTGCTCGTCAACGTCACGGACGCCGACGATCACGCCTACGTCAAGAACGAGTCGCACCAGGGCAATGAGCCCGCGCCCATTACCTTGCGACGGAAGCCGGTGGTGAGGAGTGCCCGCAATCGCATCGTTCTCGTCAGCCGTCCCCTCCAGATTCTGTATGGAGGGGGCTTCCCGGACGACGATCCCGGTGCCGGCGCCCCGGGGCCGGGGCAGGTGGCAGTGAACCGCGCCAATGGGCAGTTGAGTTTCGGCGACCTGGTGGGGCCGGCGGATCAGATCAGTGCCACCTACCTCGTCGACAAGTCCAGTGCCGTCAAGGTGACGATCCGCCTCGGTCCGACGCCGGTGAATGAGCAAACGTACAACGTCGCCGATGGTAACAACCTGGTCGAACAGATCGCCGACGCGCCGGCGTCCTGGGTCGCGGCCGCACCCCAGGCCAACGCCGGCGAGCGGCCCACCAAGAATGCGTCCGCGTCGGACTTCAGCCCGTTCCTGGGCGGCAAGAACGACGCCGCGGGAGCCAACTATGAGGACGGCTTGGACGCGCTCCTGAACGAAGAGGCCCACATTATCGTGGCCGCGGGACAGGACCAATCGTTCGGCAACAAACTGGATGCCCACTGCCAGCTTGCCTCCGGCGACACCATCAAGCACGACCGGGTGGCCGTCGTGGGCAGCGGGGTCGGGGCCACGGCGGACGCGATCCGGAGTCACAACCTGGACAGCGACCGCGTCATCTTCGTGGCTCCCGGCATCCTGAGCACCGACGCGGCCGCGAACCCGCCGGTGGACGTCACCCTGCCCGGGGCCTATACCGCGGCGGCGATTGCCGGTCTGATCGCCCGCTTCCCGCCGCACGTCAGTCTGACCAACAAGACGTTAAGTGTGGACGGCCTCGCAGATCAGTACACCACCGCGCAATTGACGCAGCTTGTCCAGGCGCGCGTGTTGGCCCTCGAGAAGCGGCTGGGCTTTCGCGTGGTCAAGGCCATCACCACGCAGGACGGACCCTTTCGCCAGATTACGACCCGCCGCATCGTGGACTACGCGAAGTTCGGCGTGCGCTCCGCGGCGACGCCATACATCGGTCTGCTCAATAACGACCGGGTGCGGGGCGCCCTTCGAGCGACGCTCAACAGTTTCCTGAAGAGCATGGTCGACGATGAGATGCTCATCAGTTACGAACTGAATGTCACCGCCACTCGCGACGAGGAAATCAAAGGAATCGTGCAGGTGACGATGACGCTGCGCCCCGTGTTCAGCATCGATTTCATCAAGGTCACGATGTTCCTGCAGTAAGGAGACGAGATCATGGCGATGACAAACGTCTTCACAGGCAAGAACGGGACCCTCCATCTATCGGTGATCGACAGCCCCGAAGGCGCGGATGCCAAGGCGGTCTTCCAGTCTTATGGCGGGACGGATTCCCCCGCGATCGGTCGGGTGACCGACATCGAGGTATTCGTCCAGACCGACCTGGAGGAATTTCACGAGATTGGCCGGCGTCATCCCGTGTCGCTGCACCCCGGGGATATCCACATCTCCGGCAAGATCGGCCGGGCCTATGTGTCCGGCGCGTTTTTGTCGCTCCTGTTGGGGCGCGGGGTCGCTTCCAACTCCATTGCCGAACCTTATGTCCAACCGGCCTTCGGGATGATCGTGGACCTCAAGGACCCGGCCGTGCCGGGCAACGAGGCCAAGTTGGTGCTGGACGGCGTGAAGCTGAAGAACTGGTCCCAGACAATCCCCGAAGACGATTTCGTGATCGAGAACGTGGATTTCCGCGCGCTCACCATCCATGTGATCGATGCGGAAGCGGCCGCGGGCGGCGGATCACCGACCGAGCACAAACCCTTCGCCACCTAGCCGGTGAGGCGTCGATGCGTCGATGATGCTCAGGGTCGAAGATCTTCTCGCCGGGGCCGGCATCACCCACGAGATCACGATCCCCGGAGACTTGCTCGGCCAAAACGGCGCCGCGCCGTCCGAAGGGAAAGTCGTCCTGCGCCCGCTGAGCGTGCGTGACCTGCAGCGGATCTCCAAGGCCGTTCACGATGACGACAGTTTGTCGGCCGCCTTCATGATCCAACAGGCGATGGTCGAGCCGGCGCTCAAACTCGAGCAGATTTCGCAGTTACCGGCGGGACTGGCGCGCTTCCTCGTGGACCGCATCAACGAGATCAGCGGCATCACGACACCGCGAGACGAACTTGAAGAATATGTTCAAGCCCCCCTGGCCAAGGCGTGCTTCGTTCTGGCGCGGGAATTTGGCTGGACGCCTGAACAGGTCAGCGGCATGACCATCGGTCAGATTCTGCTCTATCTGGAAATGGCGGGACGGGGTGGCGTTAGTCAATGATCGAAGTGGTTCGGCTTCTCGAAGGCATCCGGAGACGGGCCCCGCTGTCCGGGGGAAGGACTCCCGCCGGCTGGCGGCGCGCAATTGCCGGCGCCGTCAGGCTCACCGCCTTGGCACGCTGTTGCGCGTGGCTGAAGGTTGTGATTGACACCTGTCCAGAACTGAGAAACGGTCCGCTGTTTGGGACGGCTCTCACTGCGCTGACATCCGAAACGTACGACGCCGTCGCGCCCAGGGTCGCCGCCGCGCCCTCGGGGGCGCCAGGCGGGCCAGCTCGTCTCGGCCTTCTTTCCGGCAGGGCGACGCCCCCAGGAGCGCTCGCCGGGTCGGGCGAGGCGCCAACTTTGCGGCGGCCTCCCGAGCCGCCCTCAACCGGTCCGTCGCAATCCCTCGACGGTCGGGTTCTCACTCGGCTTCTCGACCTGCCGCGGCAGGCCACTCGGGAGTTACTAGGACGGCTCGCCGGCGGGCGACCCGTCATTGCGCTGACGAGCGCCCGCAATGGAGAGGCGTCTACGTCCTCGTTTCGGCCGGGAAGGGCAACACCGGGACGCGCTCCGGGCCGTCCACGTCGCCAACCCGAGCGTGGGCTCCGAGGCCGCGATGGGCGCCGAAAACAACGTCCGGTAACGGCTGTCCCTGGTGACAGGCCGGACTTGCTGGTTCATACCTGGGCCTCTCGGGCCGCGCGGCGAGCCGCCAAGACGATTCACCACGCGTTTCGGATGGATGCCGCCGGCTCGGAGTCGACGACCATGCCGGAGTGCACAGCGCTGGCGCCCGAATGGTCTTCTCGCGTCGACGGACGCAGCGCGCCGCCTGAGCTGTTGACCGCGTGGGCCGGGGCTTCACTCACGGACGCCTCATCCGGAGTCGGGCGCGCGCGGCGCCCTGCGGCGACCGTCGGTCCGGGACCCGATGCCGGCCAGCGCGGGGCTTCGGCGAGCCTGCAGAGATCCTTCGCCCCCTCCTCGGCGCCGGCGCTTCCCGCGGACGATTTGATTGGTGCACCGGCGGCGAACGCCGGCAACGGTCCGCTTCGGCCCGGCACTCCGAGGGCGACGCCTTCCGCAGTCAAGGCGTCGCCGGTCGACGCACCCGCGCCGCCGGCTCCTTTGACGATCTCGCCGCCAGTCGTGGTCGAGAGGCTGCCGGCACTCATCGCGGCGAAGCCGCCGGGGGAATCCGCTCCTCACGTTGCCTCGCTACTGGCCGGTGACGGCGCTCGAGACGACGCGGCCAGGACGAGCGACGATCTCAGCGCGCTGGCGGACAAGATCAAGCGAATCTTGGACGGCCAGGCCCGCCGCCACGGCATCAACGTTTAGCGGGCCGGTAGAACACCGGCGGACTAGGCTTCGGGGGAATCATGCAGCCGATGTTGGACGATCTCGAACTACCGCAGGTGCAAGAAATTGTCACTCTCGACCGCCGTGCTCTGGCGGAGCACAAGCCGCCCGGCATGGCCGGGAGCCTGTTGCAGAATCTCGGGCGGGCGCCCACGCGGGTTGTCCTATGGGGCGTAGCGACGGGGCCGGACGCGCGCGACTTTGCCGACAAACTGGACTCCAAGTTTCGCGCCTCCACGCCGGTGCCGTTCACTACCGATATCGTCGCCGACAGCAAGATTGATCGGGTCCTAATCGATGACCTCCGGCTCCAGGACCTGGCCGGCAAACCGGAACGCTTCGCCTACGTGCTGACGCTGCGCGAGTTCATCAAGCCGGTCGAGCCCGAGGACACCTCAGGCCTGGATGCCGGCATCCTGGACGAGGCCAAGCAACTTGTCGACGGCATCGCGGGAGGGCTCAAACTTGCCGAGGCCTTCGCCACCGGCCTGGAGCGTTTCGTCCCGATCTTCAGTGGCTTCCTGAGTCGTCTCCAGCAGGCCCAGGGCGCTCCCGGTGGACCGTAAGACAAGTCTTCCTTCAGAAGAGAGGAGACACGGTCATGGCCGACACAACGAATCTCTATCAAGACCTGAAGAAGGCGCTGAACGATTTCAAGACGTTTTTGGATTCGAACGTCGCCACGATCAAGCCGGCCATCCAAGCGCTGAAGGCGATTCTGCCTCAGATCGGCGATCTGATCGACAAGCTCGTCAATTTGATGAACCAGCTCAAGACGGCGATTCAGAACCTGAACGTCTCGAGCATTCCCGGGCTGTCGCAAGTGTCGCAGTTCACCACGGCCGTCAAGAGCCTGCTCCAGACCGCAGAGACTCTTCTGCCCGACCAGAAGGCCGCCATCGACGACGTGCTCGGCGTGACGGACGTGGTCAGCGGTCTGCCGTCGCTGGATCAAGTCAAGACGGACATTCTCAACCTCATCGACGGGATCGTTCAGGATCTCAATTCGCTCAAGTCTTAGATCATACGACGCTCATTGTCGCGGCGGCCATAAGGAGAGGCGAACCGAATGGCGGTCAAGCCGATGCTCGACGATGTCGAGCTTCAACAGGTGCAGGAGGTGGAGGCGGAAGAACAGGAGACCCTGGCCCAGCAGAGTGTCCCCGCCCTGGACGGCGATTTTCTCCAGGACCTCGGACGCCGTGCCACCCGCCTCAGCGTCAGCGGTGTGCTCAGCGACGACCACGCCGGCGAGGGGCTGAAAAAGCTGCGGGAGAAATTCCAGACTGCGGCGCCGGTGCCGTTCACGGCGGACATCGCCGCGGCCACGAAGGTCGACAAAGTCCTGATCGAAGAAATCGGGGTACGCGAAGTCGCCGGCAAGCCCGCGCGCTTCGAATACGCATTTACCCTGCGCGAGTTTGTGCCGCCCCCCCAGCCGAAGGTCGAGCCGCCGCCACCACCGCCCCCGCCGCCGCCGAGCGTCGATACCGGCACGCTGGCGGTCGAAGTCATCGTGGAGGGCCAGCCAAACTTCGACTTCAGCACCGTGACGGTGAGCGTCGACGGCACCAAGGACGACGGGTCGCCGTTCTCCAAGACGCTGGCGAACCGGGCCAACAACGTCTGGACGGAAGACAAGATGCCGCCCGGACAGTACACGGCGCGGGCGGTGGTGACCGACCCGCCGATGTCCGGTTCTGCGGGCGCCGCAGTCCGCAGGGGCCAGACCACCAAGGTCACGATCACGCTCAAAGCCGGCCCGCCCGTGGCGGTGACCTTCGTCGTCCACTTCAAGTTTGACAAGGCCTTCGTCGAGCCGTGCATGCTGGAGGTGTTGAAGCACGTCACGGATTTTGCCACAGCCCACCCCGACCGGAAGCTGTTGATCGTTGGGCACACGGACTTGGTGGGCTCGGATGATTACAACCAGTCGCTTTCTGAGCGCCGGGGACGCGCGGTCTTCGCGGCGCTGACCTTCGGTCGCGACCAAGCGGGCGCCGTCGCCGAGTGGAACGTACTTCGCCGCCGCGCCACCGGCGCGCTGCCGAGCGTGAGCGATACCTGGGGCACGCGCGAGTACCAGTACATGCTGCAGGATCTGGGCTACTACTCCGGTGCGATCGACGAACAGCACGGCCCGGAGACCGACGTCGCTGTCCGCTCCTTTCAGCAGGACCAGAGCCTTCCAGTCACCGGGCTGGTGGATGACGTGACTTGGTCGGCGCTCATCCAGGCCTACCTCGGCCAGGAGCCGCTCTCGGTGCCGGAGAGCCAATTCTTCCGAAACGCCGCGAACGGCTGTGACGGCGGAATCGTCAAATGGCTCGGCTGCGGCGAGAAGGATCCTGTGAAAAATACCCAGGACGCCTGGCGGCCAAACCGGCGCTGTGAAATGCTCTTTGTCAACGCCGACCATATCCCGTGCCAGGTGGCAAAGCCCGTGACGTTTGATCTGCCGGCGCCCGGCGCAGGAGGCACCTCGTGGTGCCTTGGACCGGGCGATCCGAAGCAGCGCTGTTGCTTCACGGCGCGCAAGGAGCCGCAGCCAGGCAAGTTTCTCATCCAGCCCGTAGACCCATCGACCGTGGTGATCAGCGGCACGATCACCTTCGAGGACGGCACGCCGGCCGCGAACCTCGATTTCGTCCTCACCGCGCCGGACGGCGAGTACATGAATGGCGAACGTCCTACCGGCCGGCCGATCCCGGGACGCACCGGCGATGACGGCAGTTTCTCTTTTCCGGGAAACCCGAAGCACCCGGGGATTTGTACCTTGGAGGTCCTCGGTCCCTTCCTGGCTCGCTCCGCCGAGGATCCTCCGGACTCCGAACACGAGACCGTGGTGTGCTTCGCACTCACGGCCGGGGCTGCAACACCGACTGCGCCGGCCGCCGGGGTCACGCAGGCGCCACGTGCGAATGTCAGCCAGGCAGCGCGAGGCGCACGGGCGGTGGTAAACCCTCCGCCGAAGGCCCCGGTCAACCCGACCATCGCATTGGCCAGCCCGGCAGTCCTGGTGAAGAAACCCCATACCAGTCCTGCGAGGCAGAAGGTCACGCTGAGAACATCCACGAAGTTTCCGCGCCCCGGCACGTTCACACGGTCGAGCGCCAACATCCGGTTCTTCACTGCGGCCTCAGGCGGAACCGAAATCACCTTTGACGGGACCGACAATGTCTTTACGGGGGCGCAACTTTCGGCCGGAGTGCAGCTCTTCGCCGAGGCCGCCGCAGCGAGCGCCGGACCCAATGACGTTACGCTGACACTCGCGCTGTCGCCCGGCGCCATCCCGGTCGGCGCGCCCGCGACTGCGACGATGACGGCTGTCCAGCTTGACCTCGATATCTTCATGAGTCGGACGGCCGCGGGTGTCGATCCGGCTCCGCTGCCGCAGCCCACCGGTCCACCCGCTCCCGGGACCACTCCTACGGACAAGTGGTTTGGAGGCCGTTTCGCGCACGTACAGGATGCCGGCAATCACCATGGGCGAGCACTGATGACGGTGAAGGTGCAGCCGGCGGGATTCGCCGGCGACCTGGTGCTCAGAAACGTGACGGTCTCCGGCGACACAATCGGCGCGCTCGACAGTAAAGTACGGCTCTTCGACAACGAAAACCCGACAGCGGGCGAGACGGCAAAGGCCAACCCGTTCCAGTTCAATGCCACCACGGTGCCCGCGGGCGGCCTCAAGGTCTTTGCGCAAGGCAGGGGCGTCAGCGGCGCCCTCAGGGATACCGGCTTTCAACTAGGTCTTCGCGCCGTTGAGAACGACGGCGACCGAACGCGGCTGACGGTTGTGCAGTTCAGTCACCTGGTAGCGGACGTGCCCTCAACGAGTGCAAACACGCCGCGGGTACATCCGCCAGTCCCGGCTTCCGCGGTCAACTCGCCCGTGGCTCGGCATACCTTCGACATCACCAATTTCGCCGAGGACTTCGCGGCAGCATCGACTCTTGTCTTGGTTGAAAACTCAGTTGTGGCCGGCGACCTGGTCAATCTCAGCGTCCGCGTGGCCCCGGCGGGCGTGCCCGTGCGTTGGGGCGTGCAGCGCGACACCACCGCCGTCACCGGAGACAACGCCGCCATTATTGGGCTCAACCCCGGCCGCCCCGTCCCGACCCTCGCGCCAAACGCTGCGAACCCGCTGCAGGCGACGCTTCTGGCCGACAACACCGGGTCGTTCTTCATACGGCCGTTCATCGATTGCAACGGCAACAACGCGTACGACCTCGGGATCGACAAGGAGCCGTTTATCGTTACGAACCTCGTCTTGATTCGGTCCCAGGGAGTCGCCAACAGCAGCGTCGCCAACCCCCCGGCCAACGTCACCACACTTCGAGCAGGCACGCTGACTGCGGTGCCAACGCCGGCGCTGGCAACCACAGCTGGATTCGACTTGACCACGGGGAATGTCCCCGCGGCGCCCGGCGGCAACACATTCGCCAACCCAACCGTTTCTGCAATCCACAACGACGCTACTATTCTTGTCATCGGTGGCGGCGCAGCCGGGCGACGGGGACTGGACCGGCTCATGGCCGGTTGGGTCCAGAGCGAACTGCCGGTGGCTACTTCGCCCACAGTTCCACCGGGCGAAGACGTTGTCGCAGGGTACGACGACATCGCTCCTCCACCGCCCACCCGGACCCACCAGCGCGTCAGCATCTGGAGGGCGCCGGGCGGACCTGCCACTTTCCTTCCGGGTGGCGCCGCTCCATCCGTTCTGGCAGGGCCGTTCCTGGATGTGTCAGTCCTCGCCGCCGCGGGGACCGGTGGAAATACGGCTGTTGGCACCGAGGGCGCGGCGGGACCGCCTGTGGTGCCGCCCGGGCCTCCCGGGCCTCCGCCGCAGCCGGGCGTCACCAAAACACCTGTCGCGCCACCCGGCGTCGGCGAGCAGTGGCGCGTCCATATGTGGGATAGCCCAGGGGACGTGGTGCCGGCCGCCCACGGCGGCTTCCCGGGTACGCTCCTGAGATATCATTTCAACCTCAATTTTCGAACCGACCTCTGCGTTTGGACGAATGTCACCGGAGTGCCCGGCGCGACGCCGGACGCCGCGTGCCGGCTGTATTCGAGCGTGCAGTCAAACACGTGGGCTATCCAGTTTAACGTGGATGTAGCGCTGGCCCCTCCGGCACGGCCGACGCTAAGCTCAGTCGCAGGGGGACCCTTGGCCCCCAGGACTGACTTCGTTCAGGTCACCTACGTCAACGCGGCAGGTGAGACGACCGCATCCGCAGAGGGCAGCGTGGCGCTGGCTGCCGGCCGACGCCTGGTAGTGACGTCGCCGCCCGCGTCCGGCAGCGCCACCGGATACAACATCTACGTCGGCACGACTGCGGGAAGCGAGACGAGGCAAAACGCCGCGCCAGTTCCGATCGGGACCAACTTCACCGAGCCCTTGACAGGGCTGGTGGCAGGCGCCGTGCCGCCGACGACCGATACGTCAGGAGGTCTGGCTGCTCCTGGCGCTGCCGCTCTCACGTCGTCGGCTGCGGCGGCCACCACGTTCTTCGCGCAGGTCACTTATGTCAACGCTCGCGGTGAGACGACAGTCTCGGCGGAGGCGAGCCTCGCGGTGCCCGCAGGCAGGCTGCTGGTGGTTACCTCGCCGCGCGCGTTCGGCGATGCCACAGGATACAACGTCTACATCTCGGCGGCTACCGGTACCGAAACAAAGCAAAGCGCTGCAGCGACCGCCATCGGTACCAACTTCACCATGCCGGCCACCGGGTTAGTTGCCGGCGCGGCGCCACCAGCGGCCAATACCACGGGGAGGCCGGCTCTCGCGAACAGCGTGACCCTGACTCGGGACGGTGCTCCTACGCGCCTCGCGTCTCCGGTGCAGGGTTCGGGACTCGAAGTGCGAGGACCGGCCGGGCTCAGCGTGCTCGCAACGGACGCGCGGACTTGATGTGGAGGTCCCAAGACCCATGACCGCGGCGAGCCTGGAACATACATCGATTGTGCTCCAGGCAACGCACATTCTGCGAATCCGAATGGAAGACGCTGATGTCGGCGGGTGGTCGGCGCCGCGCGACGGGTGGCTCCAGCGTTCGGCCCACCTTACCATCACTCTGCTCGAGGTCTTGAAAGGCACGGTAGACAGGCGACCCGGGGAGCAGATGCGCCTCCGAGTCACCCAGTACTCTTCGGGCTCACCTCGCCGGCCGGCTGCGCCCGGAGTTTGGTCAAACCAGCCCCTCGATTCCGGAACCGAGCTTCTGGCATTTGCCAGCAGCGGAGCCGATCGACCGGTGGAGAGCCTTCTGGAAGAAGGAACCTGCCAGCAGATCATGCCCGCAGAAGGCAACCTTGCGAATGTCCGGCTGGCTCTGCGGGCCGACGCGGAAGGCCTGCCGCCAGCGGCGATTGTCAACCTCGCCCTTCAGCAGGCGAGCTCTCTTGGCTATCTCTTCGCCGAGTACCTCTGGGCGAAGCTCGCCGGCCCCGCCCTCGCAGATCTGACAGTGTTCGAGTCCCTACTGCGGCTGCTTGAGACGCCGGAGCTTTCGCCGATCGCACGCTGGGCGCTGATCAACGCGGTGTACTCAACTACGGTTCACTCGCCAGCCGCGACACCGGAGCACGTACACAGGCTCGCGCGCGCATTCTTCCGGCTGCTCGAAGTGGATCAGGACCCGAGTGTGACGGACAACATTGTTCAGACGTTTCTCCCCAACCTGCTGGGAGTGCAAGGCGGGCTGCCGGACCGAGACGCTGATGATGTGTTTCGCGACTCCCCCCAGGAGCGCGCAAAGGTGGAGGCAATCCTCCGCCGCTACCAAGGCACTGCTTCCACCCAGGCTCTGCTCGCCTGGCTAGGCGCGGAAAAGACTCAGCCGTGAGGGGCGACCGTCAAAGATGCTGCTGACGCCGGCTTACAAACTCACAATGGGCCGCAAAGTGGTGGACACCACCCACGAGCCCAAGGCCAGCACGGTAGTGGATCTCGCCGTGCGCCTCGACCTCGACACTCCGGCCGACAGCTTCGAGTGCATCCTCGGTCCGGTGGATGGCCTGAAGCCTGCACGCGATGACGACGCGGCGATCGAGCTCGGCTACGCGGATAACGGCGGACTAACCAAGGTGCTCACCGGCACGGTGGTGACGGTCGAGCCCGCGCTGACCGCCGTGCGAGTGGCGGGATACACTCCGGCCGAAGTCCTGCTCCGTTCGTTTCTCGACCAGACTTACGAGAACAAAACGGCAGGCCAGATCGTCGGCGACCTGGCGCGCCGCGCCAAGGTGGACGTGGAAAACGCCGAGGACGGCGTCAATTTCCTGGCCTACGTCGTCGACGGCCGTCGCAGCTTCTACCGCCACATGCTCGACCTCGCCGCGCTGTGCGGGTTTGACTTGTACTTCACTCCAGACGGCAAGCTGGTCTTTGAAAAGTTCATCAACGGAAAGACGGTGCACGTCTTCGAGTACACCAAACACATTGTGGCGCTCCAGGTCGAGCGTACGCCTCCCGACGCCGGCCGCGTTGAGGCGTGGGGCGAGAGCCCGTCCGGAAGCCAGGGCGACGACGCGTGGGCCTGGCTGACCAAGGACTTCAGCGACTCGAAGGGGACGGCGGGCTCGGGCGATCCCCTGCTGCTCCTTGAGCGGCCGGCGCTCCGCACGAGCAGCGCGGCCCAGGCGGCGGCTGACGCGGCGTCGACCCGCATCCTGCGGCGCACCGTCCGGGGCCGGGTACTGACCATTGGACGGCCGCAGGTGACGCTGGGCGACGCCATCGGGTTGCGCGGCCTGCCGGACAGCGCGCTCAATACAAACTTTCAGGTGCGCAGCGTCACCCATCGCATCACTAAGCGGGACGGGTTCACGACCGCTGTCGGCTTCCGGGCCATCAGTGTGAGCGGGGGAGCGACGCCGGCCTTGTAGCGGCGCACGAGAGAACATGGGCCGAGAGGACGTCTGACATGAGTACCATTGTCGACACCATCCAGGAGATCGTGCGGCACGAGCTGCGCAGCGTGCGGCTGGCCGAGCTGGGGCTGGTTGAGACCGTCTACCCGCACAGCGCAGGCGGCGACGGCGACAATTACGCTTGCGACGTGCGCCTGAAGAACAGCGGGCTGCTGCTGAAGCGGGTACCTGTGGCGACGGGCCACATCGGCACGGTTGCCATCCCCAACAAGGACGATCTTGTGCTCCTCGCTTTCGACAAAGGGGACGTGAACCAGCCCATCATCATTGGCCGGCTCTACAACGACGGCGACCGGCCGCCGCTCAACAATCCGAACGAGGTCATCTTTCGCCTGCCGTTGGCGGACGACGACGACAAAACCGTGAAGGGGGCCGTCCGCAACCACCAGAGTAATTCGCCGCCGCGCGAGATCGTCATCGAGATGCCGCCCAAGATCACCGTGCGGATCACGGACGGCACGGTGCGCGCTGCGGCGGGGAAGAGCGAGATGAAGCTCGACCAGCCGGACGGCAGCGGCGGCACGGTCACCGTGCTGGCCGGCCAGACGCAGATCACCATGAATCAGGACGGGGATGTCACCGTCGAGGCGGCCGGCTCTATGACCCTTAGGGCCGGCGGCGACGTCAGCATCGAGGGCCAGAACGTGAAAATCACCGCCGACTTGGACTTCAGCGCCCAGGCGCAAAGCTCGGCCTCGATCCAGGCCAACGTGGGGGCGACCGTGGACGGCGGCGCTTCCGCCACGGTCCGGGGCGCCACGATCTCGGTCAACGGCATTACGTCGTTCTCGCCATAGGTTGGGGAGACGGGTCATGCCCGGGATGCCCGTGACAATTGGTTGCGCGGTGGTCGTGACGCCGGGGGCCTCCGGCCCGCCCGACACGGGGACGATCATCGCCATTTTCCAGCCGTTTGTGACGGCGGGCGGGATGCCGCTCGCGACCGCCGGGTCGCTGTGCTTGATGGTCAACTCGGTCTGGGGATTCCCGTACCCGCTCGTCATCGGCCCACTCGGCAGTACCGGCGTGACGTTGGGCGGCCAGCCGCTGGTGCGCATGGGCGATAACATTCCCAGTCCGCCGGGGATCCTGACGATCCTCGGACCGCCGGCCGCGCCCAACGTTACCGACCAGTCGCCGCCGTGAGCGGGGCCCCGGGGGGAGCGCACGGCGCGGACGGGCCATAGGAGGAGGGCGCAGGGAAAATGCCAGACAAGACTCTCCGGTTTGGAAGCGACTTGCGGCTGCTTGGCGATCTTGAGTTCCAGTACGATCGCAACCGCGGCAGCGACCTGTACACGACGAAGCGACCGGAAACCGGCATGGTCGACCTCGCGACGCTCCACGGGGCCGAGAACCTCCAGCAGGCTTTGCTGCTGCGGTTCCTGACGCCCATGGGGGAGATGACCGTCCTCGGGCATCCGGACTATGGCTCGCGGCTGTTCGAGCTGATCGGCGAACTGAACAATGACACAAACCGCAACCGGGCCAAGATGTTCGTCCTACAGTCGCTGGCCGGAGAGCCGCGCGTCAAGCAGGTGCTGTCGATCAACGTCCTGCAAAACGCGGCCGACCGCACCCGCATGGACATCAGCGTGTCCTTGCTCTCGATTGACAGTGACACGCCGATCAACCTGGTCTTCCCGTTCTTTCTGGAGGGAGGCCCGACCCCGTGAACGGCCAAACGATCACCCTCATCGATCGCCCGTACTCGGAGATCGTGGACGACATCCTGACCGCCATCGTGGGCGGTATAGTGAACGAACCGATTTTCTTCGACGTGAAGGAAGACCTGTACCCGCTCTCCCAGCCCGCCCGCGATGTGCGCAGTGTGAAGGGCACGGTGTCCCGGACAGTCAACGGCCGGCTCACGCCCGGTCATCAGACTTTTCAGGCCGGGGTCGACTACCTGTTCTCCGCCGGCGACAACGCGATCGCGTGGCAGGCGGGCGGCCAGCGGCCCGACGACGAGACGGTCTTTTATGTCGATTATTTTCGTGTGGACACGCTGTCGCCCCTGAGTGATATCAACATCGGCAGCGTCACGCGAACCATCACCGAAGCCATCGGCCGGGAGATCGCCACCGTCTACCAACAGATCAACCAGGCCTACCTGGCCGGATTCGTGGACAGCGCCACCGGGCAGTCGTTGGACCTCGTGGTCTCGATCCTGGGCGTGGTGCGCAAGACCAAGGAGTATGCCACCGGGCTCGTCACGTTCTTCCGCGATCCCGCCGCCGGCGACGGGAATATCACGATCCCCGAAGGCACGCTGCTCAGCACGGGGAAGGGCGATGCCACCTTCGTGACCGCTGAAATGCGGACGCTGCAGCGCGGCCAGGTGCGGATCGACGTGCCGGTGCGCGCCGGCGAGGCTTCAAAGGGCCCGTCGGGCGTGGTGCCGCCAGGCTCGATCACCACGCTTGCGCAGGCGATCACCGGGATTTCGCGCGTGACGAATTTTGACGCGACGGTCCTCGGCGCCAGCGATGAGAGCGACGACGATCTGCGCGCGCGGGCGAAGGCCGTTCTGCAAAGTGTGGGCAAGGCCACCCTGGCGGCGCTCGCCCGCGCGGTCTTCGAAGAGCGTGCGAAGCTGGGTGAGGTCTGGGATCCCAACAGCGCGCCGGCGAAGCGCTCCGACCCCGGCACCGTGGTCCTCCTGGTCGAAACCGAGCCCGAGCGCCTCGTGAGCCTTCGGAGCGCCATCCAGGAGACACGCGCGGCCGGCGTCCTGGCAACGGTCGTCGCCCGCTACGTGTTCTTCAAGCCACGCCTGACGGTCAAGATCGCCAAGGGCCTGACGCCCGACGGCAAGGTGAAGGTGGTCAACGAGATCATCGATGCCATGCAGCAGTATGTGGACGGCTTGAGCGCCGGGACCCCGGCCAAGGCGCAAGACCTCTTGGCGGCCATTGCCAAGAGCGTAAAGGAAGTCGGCGATGCGAAAAACATCCAGGTTGCCGATGCCGTCACCTGGCGGTCGGACGTTGCGCGGCCCGGCGCCGAGCCGCTGGTGGACGCGCTCCTCGACGCCATCGCCGCGGCCCCGGCAGGCGACGTCAATGCGCTGCGCGCCGCGCTCACGGCCGTGCTGACTGAGGAGGCCCCGACCGCGCCCACCGAGCGCCGCATTCCGGATCGCAGCCTCGTCCAGGGGGCGAGCGGGGGACGCGCGACGGACGCGGAGATCACCGCGGGCCAGTTCCAGGTCGTCAGCGTAATCGGCGGCGAGAACTGGTCGATCGCGCTCGACGTCGAACCGGGGGACATTGCGCTCGCGGCGAGTTGAGATGCCGACGAAAACGGACCGCATCCTCGGCTATCTCCCCGGCACGTTCCGCGCGGTGCCCCGGCCCACGGCGCTGTACTCTCTCGTGGACGCCGTCGGAAATGATTTGCTCCAGGCGGAGAACAGCCTCGCGGCGGTCATGCAGGCTCACTGGGTCGATCTCGCCGACCGCGACGCGGAACTGATCGACGACCTGGCGCGCATCGCGTCGCTCTACGCCCTGGCGCCACGCGACGACGAGGCCGTCGAGGAGTTCCGCGAGCACCTGAAGCGGTACGTCCGCACGTTCTTGGATGGGACCGCGACAGTACAGGGCGTGTTGCGGCTGACGGCCGAAGGCCTCGGACTGCATCTCGCCGACGCCTATGAGGACATGGACGCCTGGTGGACGCGGCCGGACGACAGCCTGGTTACGGTCGTGCCCCGGGGCGACGCCGCCGCCAGCCTTCTGCTCGGCGTGGACGCTGTCCGAGTGACCGGGTCGCCGTCGGCCCCGGCCCGCGTCACCGGAACGCCGGACCTCGCGGCCGGCCTCGACCTTCGTGAGGCGTCGATCCTGAGCTGGGCCGTGGACGGGGGCGGCGCCGTGGCCCTGGACCTGAAGGCGCACGTCCCCGATCCCGCCGCAGCGACGCTTGCTGCGATCGTGGCCGCCATCAACACGGCGGCCGGTCTCACGATCGCCGGCATAGACGGTCACCACCTGACGCTGGCCTCGCCGACTTCGGGTCCCTCCAGCCGGCTCGAGATCCAGGACGTGGACGGCGATGCGGCGCCGCACCTCCTGGGGCTCCCCGCGCGCACCGTGCACGGCAGCGACGCTACCTCGGCGCAAGTCACCGGCACGGTCGACCTCGGCGGCGGCGTAGACCTCCACGAATCCCGCTATCTGCGCCTGTTCGTCGACGGCATGAACCTGGCCGAGGTCGACTGCGCGGGGCCCGTGCCCGCGACGAGCACGCTCGATCAAATCCGCGACGCGATCAATGCCGCGGTGGGGGCCGCGATCGCCTCTCACGATGGGCATTTCCTCACCCTCGCTTCTACACGGACCGGCTTCGCGAGCAGTATCGTCTTTCAGTCCCCCGCTGCCCAGGACGCTACGCCCCTCCTGTTTGGGCAGGTCGCCGCCGCGTATACCGGCATGGATGCACAGCCGGCGAAGTTGGTGGGCCCGGCCGACCTGCGTCAGGGTGTTGACCTGAGCCTGCGCTCGAACGTTCGCGTGCGGATCGACGGCAATGCGATCACGGTCGACTGCACGGGCGTGGATCCGACGCGCACGCAGGCGATCGAGATTGTCGGCGCCATCAACGCCGCGTTCCACGCTCAGGTGGCGGCCCTGGCGGGCCACGGTATCAGCGTCCAGTCGGTGACGGCGGGAGCCGCGGGAAAGGTGGTCCTCGAAGCGCCGGCCTCGGGAGATGCCACCTTCGACGTCCTGGGGATTCCGCCGCGGATTTTCACGGGATCACCGGCCACCGCTGCGCGACTCGTCGGCACGCCCGACCTCAGCCAGCATCAGGACCCTTCCGGGCAGACCGTCCCCGGGGTCGACTTGGGAGCCGTTCACCTGCTCAACGTCGCGCTCGACGGCGGTCCGCCCGTGGTCGTCGATCTCCGCACCGTCGCGCAGAACCCGCGGACTGCCAGGCTGACTGAACTCAACGCCGCCCTGAACGTCGCATTGGGCGCCGGGGTTGCGTCCGACGACGGCCGGCATCTCATCCTTACGTCGCCGACGGTCGGCGCGGCCGGCAGCGTCGAAGTCGTGCCGCTCGCGGTCGAACTGCGGCGCCGCTTTCTGACCCGCGCCTTCATCACCGACGAGGCCACGGAGGCTCTCTTCGGCTTCGTCCGCGCTCAGGCCGCCGGCGCCGCCGCCACCCCGGCCCGCGTCGAAGGAGCGGCGGATCTCAGCCGCGGCGTCGACCTTCGCGAGACCAGATTTCTCCGAGTAGGTGTGGACGGCGGGGCGCCCATAGACATAGACTGCGCGAAGCACAGCGCCCGGCCGCGCGTGGCAGTTCTCGACGAAATCGTCGCGGGCGTTAATGACAGGCTCGGAAGCGCCGTCGCCTCCCACGACGGCCGGCACCTGTTCCTCACGTCGCCCACGACCGGCTCCGGAAGCCGGATCGAGTTCCAGCGGGCGCGCGGTACCGATGTACTTGGACCCCTGCTTGCAATCGCGCCGACGACGGTACGCGGTTCCGAGGGCACGCGTGTGACCTTCAAAGGTACCGTCGACTTGAGTGGAGGCGTCGACCTCGGCGCCGCGAGCCACGTAAAGATCGGCGTGGACGGCGCCGCGGCCGTGGAGATCGCGTGCGCGGGCGCCGACCCCGCGCACACCCGGCTGAACGATATCGTCACCGCCGTCAACGTGGCGCTGCGCGCGATCATTGCCACTTCGGACGGCAGGCGGCTGATCTTGACCTCGCCCTCGGTTGGCGCGAACAGCCGCATCGAATTTTCAACTCCGGCCGGGCCGGACGCCACCCGGACCCTCTTCGGCATCGCGACGCCCCGGACGTATCAGGGCGCCGATCCCAAAGCGGCCAGGGTGGTGGGCACGCCGGCCCTCGCGGGCGGGATCGATCTCAGCACGGTCCGGTTCATGCGGATCGCCGTGGACGGCGGCGCGCCGGTTGACGTGGATACGGCCAAGGCCGCCGCCGATCCCGCCCATGCCACGTTGGCCGATATCCAGAAATCCGTCAACGACGCCCTCGGCAAGCCGGTGGCCGGCGACGACGGAACTCATCTCATTCTCACGTCGGTCGCGCCCGGCTCGGCCGGCCGGCTGGATCTCCTCGCGTACACCGCGAGCGATGCGCGTCAGGTCCTGTTCGGCCAGGTACCCGACGTGACCACGGGCGTGGATCCGGCTCCGGCCGCTATTACGGGCGTGGCGGATCTCCGGGCAGGCGTCAACCTTGCCGAGCGGTCCACACTCGCGTTGTCCGTTGACGGCAGCCGTCCCGTGGAATTGGACGTGGCCGGTGCGGCGCCCGACCGGACGTTCGCCGATGAAGTCGTCGACAGGATCAATGCCGCCCTGCCCGGCGTGGCCTCGGTGGCCGACGGCGATCACTTGCGGCTGACGTCCCCGACCAGCGGCGGGAACAGCAGCCTGCAGATTGTGCCTCTGCGCGCGCTAGAGCTCATCGAATATCCGCCTGCGAGCATCGATGAGCCGCCGCGCATTGTTCGGCACGGCGATCATTGGTCTGTCATGAACGATGGCGCTGCGGACGCCGATCTGCGCGTCGAAATCAGCGCGCCGCACGGCGACGCCGGTCCGGAGCTGGTGAACCTGAGCGCGGGTGTGCGCGTTCGGGTGACGGTGCTCATTCGTCCGGGTGAACGCCTGCGCCTCCGGCGTGGCGGCGACTCGCACCTGAGTGCGGAGGTGGTGGCGGCGGACGGCGGCGCGGCGGTCGTGCCCGGCTCCCGGATCCTGGCCGGTCCGCTCGGCGCGCAAGCTCACGTGCCGCTCAGGGGAAGTTGGCACCTCGTGGGCGGCGACGCGAGCGATTGGGCATCGCTGCAATTGAACAATCCGGATGCT
The DNA here is from genome assembly GCA_035945995.1 of bacterium. Taxonomy (NCBI): domain Bacteria; species bacterium. The sequence goes on along the minus strand of DASYZR010000153.1, from coordinate 85,095 downwards.
CCGGCCATTGTCATTCTGCGGGCCAGGCAGCGCGGTGCGGCCGGGGATCAGACCGCGGTCGACGTGGTCGACGCGGCTTTGGCTGCCGGCACCGGCGTCCCTGCGCCAGACGGAAGCAGGATTCGCCTGACGGGAAAGGTGCTCGTTGACGCATCCGGAGCCAGGCTGGTAGACGCCGCCGGCGCTCTGCTGTGCTTGCTGCGCCCGAGTGCCGGCGCCACGCCTGGATTCTACGCCGGCCGCCCCGTGGTGGCAGAGGGACCGCTCTTTACGGGCGAGGGTACACCACCGGTCATGGTCGCGGAGCGCATCGCGCGCTTGTTCGATGTGACCTTCTCGGGCGCGGCCGCCGACGGAACCGCCGTGGTCGAGGCCCATTCCGGCGTCACCATCGGGACCGGCACCGGAACGCCGGACAGCCTGACGTGGCAGGTGAACAGCGCGCCTTCGCAGTTGGTCTTCGGCGAGGAGGTGGACAAAGGTGCCGCACTGATCCTGCCGCGCGGGCGGTCGGAGTGGCTGTACCTCAACTGCGACAGCGCGCGCTACGACCGCGGTCACTTCGACCAGACGAGGTTCGCCGGAGGTACCTGTCATGAGCGCGGGATCTTCGATGTGAGCCGTTTCGCGGATGCGGCGCCGGAGGTGGAGGCGGCCGTTTTTGCCCCGGCGCCGCCGCTCACCGACCCGACCGTTGAGGTCCTGTTTCAGTGGGTCCGATACCGGCCGGGTGCCTTCGTGGTCAACCTGCCGGCAGACTTGCCGGAAGCGTTCGGCGCGCGCTTCGACGAGGCCCGGTTCGGGCTGCCGGGGAATACTCCCGAGACTTTTCCAAGCGCCGTACTCGAGCCCAGCGTTCTGGGCGATCCTGGCGGCGACCCCGATTATCTTGTCAACCGCATCAACGACCGCATCAACGGCTCGAAGCTGGTGACGGCGAGATTCCTGAACCAGCCCAGCCCGCCCTTGGGATGGGAACCCATGGTCGTTCCTTTCCGCCATCCCCGCGCCAGGGCGCTCACCCTCGGCAGCCGCGGCGCGCCGGCGCGGATTTATCTGGCCGAGCAGGGCGTGCCGGGCCTGATCGAGCTGAGTGCGCGACAGCCGGGCGTCTGGGGCAACAGCATCGAAGTAACGGCGCGCCGGGCGGGCCCCGCCCGCTACGACGTGACCGTGGGCTACAAAGCGGCGAGGTTTGAGAGCGCCCGCCAGATCGCGTTCGCCGGCCAGATCACTGCCCCGAAGGACGATCCGCTTCCCGCACTGATCGACGCGATCCTCCGGCCGCAGCCTGTGGGCATCCTCCACGCCAAAGCGGCTGGTGTGCGCGCCGACGTGACTCGCGACCGTACCGACGTCGAGCCGACGCCCGGCACCGTTGTTGGCGGCGGCGGAGCGCCTGGTTTCCCTGGCACGTACCTTCAGTTTGATGGAATCAGGAGCTACGTCGAAGTCCCGGACAGCGACAAGTTCAGCATCACCGCCACCGGTGCGCTGACAGTGTCGGCCTGGATGAAACCCGACACCCTGAAATTTCCTCGGACGGACGGCACCGGATACGTTCACTGGCTGGGTAAGGGTGAAGGCTCAGGCGCGCAGGGAACGCAGGAATGGGCGTTCCGGATGTACAGCCGGGATAATACCGAGCATCGACAAAACAGGATCAGCTTCTACGTGTTCAATCCGGAGGGCCATGAGGGAGTCGGCAGCTACTTCCAGGATCCGATCACACTAGGCCGGTGGATTCACGTGGTCGGCGTTGCAGACGGCGAACGGACGTACATCTACAAGAACGGCGTCTTCCGGAAATGTGACCAGTACCGGGGCACGGGAGACGGGAGCTGCGAGTCGCACCCTCCCTTAGTGATCACGCCCAAGCGCGGTGACGCACCCCTTCGCATGGGCCATCGGGATGGGCACGGCTATTTTCTGGGCGGTCTCGCCGAGATCAGGGTCTGGAATCGATCGCTCAGTCGAGCCGAGATCGCGGCCCTGTACTCATCGGGTGTTGTCCCGCGAGCAGGGCTGGTCGCGGAGTACCTGCTCGATGAAGGTCAGAGCACCATTGCCCACGATACCGTGGGCCGCAGTGATGGCACGATATTCGGAGCGGCCTGGGAGTCTACGTCGCAGGCCAATGATTGAGTGATCGGCTCTACGGTGGTGGGCGATCGCCTCACCTCGAGAGGCGAAAACGACTTCACAAAGGAGAGGACAACATGGACAGCGACATCACCCCCTACGTTCCGCGCAATCCAGGCGACCTGATCACTGCCGGAGACTGGAACGAGGTTCAAGTAGACGTCAAGCAGGACATCGCGGCCTCGATTCAGACCGCGGTGGGGCAGGTCAACAACGTGCAGCACGCCGGGGACGCCGACACCCTGGGGGGCAAGACGCCAGACCAACTGACGCAGGATATCATCAAGCAGGTCCTCGCCGCCATACCGGGGCGAACCGGCTACCAGATGCTCTTCAAACGGCTTCGAGTCTGCCAGGAAAAGGTGATCAAGCACGGCCTCGGGGCTTTTCCCTTGGTCGATGTCTATCAGCTGGAATACTTCCAGGCCGTGTGCGCGAGAGGAGAGACGGCAGCCGACGAGACACCGGAATGGGTGAACCTGTACCTCTATCATACAGGCGAAAGGCGGATACGAATACCGCAACAGCCACCGGCATCGAGCCTCGTGGTCGACATCGAGCCGCCGGACACACAGCCCTATCGGGTACCGTTCGCCGAGATGTTGAAACTGTATGGCGTAAAATACACGGATACCACCAGCCTCGATGACCTAGAGACCGACTTCTGGACGGCGTTCTTCAACAGCCCGAACGATGAGTTCGATCCCGACCAGTATTGCCACTCACCGTGGTTCGAGAAGTGCTGCGGTGAAAAGAGATCCGTGAAGGAATTGAAGGACCGAGGCGACTGGGATGATATTTGGCTCAAAGTGGAGCCGAGAAAGACGATAAACTACCCCGACGCAGCGATAGCCATCGTGTCGGCTACTGCTGGTGGGCCTTTGACCGGCAACGTCACCGGGAGTTTCAGCCTCACATCCGACTGTCTGTCGCAACCTGCTCCTACGCAGATCGAGGTCACCCACCGCGATTTCGATACTCTGGCCGTCAGGTTACTTGCCCCTCCAGTGTACCCTCCCGACTTTCCGGGGACGGTCTTTACCGCACCTCCAGACTACCGGAGTGAGGCCAAGGTCATGTTGCTCCTGAAGGTTTAGGTGGCAAAGCGCGGACGCCAGCGCCGGTGGGCCGCTCTATGGTCGACTGGTCATCCGGGTCGTTGAGATGCGACTGATCGATCACCACGGCGGCGCCGACGACGCCTTTGAGGGCGACCGGACGCTCCAATGGCGCAGCCTGCCCGTCAACGCCCTGGTGACCAAGGCGACCCTCAAGGTGACGCCCACCAAGAGCGCGGATACGACCTTGTTCCAGGAGGTCATCAGCTTCACCGATGGCCAGGGAGACCTCGGCGCTACTAAGAACTTGGGAAGCGGTTTTGTCGAAGTCGACTTCCACAGGCGCCGAACCCTAGCCGTCGCTACCGGGCCTCACCTCTCGAACACGAACCTGCAGGTGGACCTTGGCGGTGTCTACGTCGAGATCAACACCAAGGGGGCCATTAGGACTCCTGGCGACAATCCATTCCCGGTCCCGGCCGACGGCACGCTCCCCAGTTTGACGGTGAACAAGTTCAAGTTGACCCCGCCGGCGACCGGCAGCACCGGCGCACCGAACGTCACCACCGTGACCATCCGGACGGTCCCGACCAACCTTGTCGTGCGCCTGGGAACATTGCCACCCGTCTGGACGCGACTCGGAGAAATGACCGCGGCCGAGACATCGCCCGATTTCGCCACAATTCTCCAAGCCTTCCTCGCAAGTGCGACGGCGGAAAACGGCTACTACGTAGTGCCCCTCGTGCTGCACTCCGACACCGTCTGTCGTCTGGACGTCGATCTCGAGGTCGAGTACGTCATGCGTACGAGCCTGCAGCCCCCGGGGCTCAAAGAGGTCGTGCTTCCCTACGATTACGGTACCGTGCCGAAGGCCGATCCCGGAGTACTGCACGTGGCGCTGCCGGCAAATACTCGGGTGCTGTCCGATGGGACCACAACTCGGGTGAAAGGAACCTTCGACGAGACGCGCGTTGTCTATGGGCCGACCGGGAGCGTGGTGCAGGCAGACAGCGTGAGCCTTTCCTCCGCCGAGTCTCAGGCGCAGATCCTTTCGCTCGATAGCGCGCAGGCAGCGACCGCGGTGGACCTGTTCCTCATCGCCGTGTCGCGAACCGTGCGCTTGGGGCTGGATCTCCGGGGCGATCTGGACGGCAAGCCGGACGCCGTCTCGCTGCTCGCTGCTTCCGTGCAGTTCGTGCTGGCCGGGGCCGCCGGCGCGCCCACCTGGGTCAGCGTCCCGCTGCCGTCGAGGCTTCAATTCCAACCGGCGTCCCAGCGGCGATACTGGGTAGTCCTCCAGAGTTTTGATGGCGAGGCCGCGTGGAACGTGCAGAGCGCGGCGCCCGGCGCCGTGGCGCTTCAACACACTCGGGACGGAGGACTCTCCTGGCGCGACACCCCCAGTTCGAAAGTACCAGGGGCGCTCGCCGCCATTCTGCGGTTGCGGGACAAACCCGACCGCTTCCAGGTGCCGGTCGAGCTCGAGGTAGGCGCCGGCAGTCAGGCCGTGCGCGTCAAGCTCGACCGCTACCAGCCGCTCGGCCGCGTGGATTTCGCGATCGACTCTTCCGATCTAGCCGGCGCTTTCAATCGGTATTCGTCGGCGGCGCTCCCGGCCGCATGCCCGGAGGGTGAGCAGCTCGCCAACGGAGATTTTGGGCAGTGGAACGTGGTCGGCAACGAGCCGGGGGATGCCGGCTTTATTCGCTTGGCCGCAAGTCCGGTCGCGGTGGCCGCGGCGCCCGACGGCCGGTGGGTCTATGTGCCGGGTATTCTCGATGAGACACTTCCGCTGCTCAGCATCGTCGACGTCATCTGTGATGAATTCAAGATCTCAGTACAACTCAAGAACCTGCAGGAAAAGCACGACACTCCCCAGGCCGTTGCGGTCCATCCCGACGGCAGCCGGGCGTACGTCCTCGGGCATACCAATCTCGATGTCATCGATGCGACAACCCGGGCCGAACTAGGTGTGCTGCCCTGGAGCGCGATCGACGCCTTGAAGATAGATTCTACCGGCGGAGGCTTCGGGACGGGTCTCGCGCTCAGCCCGGATGGCAGCCGGCTGTACGCGACGACCGTCGGCTCCACGATCGTCGGCCTTGACACGACGAGGCTCGAGCAGGCCGTGGTTGGCCAGGCGACGCTGGCTCCCGCAGACGTCGTGATAGTAGACGTCGGCTCGCCGGCGAGGGCAATCGCGGTGACCCACGACGGGAGCCGCCTTTACGCGACCGTGCCTGGGCGCAACAGCGTGGCCGCGGTGGATACCGCCACGCGGCAGCATGTCGACATTGCGGTAGGAGCGACCCCGGCGGCAATTGCCCTGACGCCGGACGGAAGCTTGGCGATCGTCGGCAACACCGCCGACAACACCCTTAGCGTCGTCGAGACGGCAAGCCGCCAGGGATCGACGATCAAGCTTGGGGGGCAACCGGCGGGCGTTGCCGTCTCGCCGGACGGACGGCGGGCCTTCGTAGCGACCGGTCAGATGGCCTCCGGAACGGCGAACGCGGTTACGGTCGTCGATCTGGACCGCCGCGCCGTCTCGGGTACTCCCAAACCATTGACGGTTGCTCCCTCGGCGATCGCGATCACACCCCAGGGTGATCGGGTATACGTCATACCCGCAGCCGCAACCGCCGAGATTGCGGGCATCGCCGCCCATGACGCTCCCCAAGTAGCGTTCATCCCAATCGGTGTTCGCGTGCCGGCAGAGTGGTTCTTGACCTCCGGGCAGGTTCTCCCAGTCTGTCTGCCCGAGCTTCCCCCGCCGGGTCTGGCGGTGGTGTTCGGCCATCGCACGCGTCAGGACTTTGAAGCCAATGTAGCCGCGACCGCGCTTTCGCAGGTGATTCCGATCGCCGCCTCATGCAACTACACGATTAGCTTCCGGGGACTGGCCATGGAGACAGGCGCCGTCGCCGAGGTGTTCTGGCTGGGACAGGATTGCGAGGCGACTCGAACGGACCAGGTGCCCATCCAGGCCGTCCGGCAGTCCGAACGCCAACAGCGTCTCGTTCTTCATCGCGCTCAGCTTAGTGCGCCCCCCGGCGCCGCGCAAGCCGAAGTGCGCTTCAGCGCTCCGCCGGGCGTCATCGCCGGGATTGCCAACGCCTCCCTAACGGCAACCTCGGAGAGCCTGGCAAACGGCGACCTACAGATCCTTGATGAACACGGCGGCTTTGCGCAATGGACCCCGCCGGCGCAGGCCTCTTCCCAGATCGTGGTCACAGCCTCGGCCGGCGCCAGAGTGATCAAGAACCCTGCCGGCGCGAGCGCCGAACTGGCGCAGGTTGTCAACGTGGTTCCCGGCAAGGCCTTTGTCTTGCGGTTCGAAGGACGGGCCGTACCCCTGATTTCAGCCGAGAACCATCCGAGCATCGACCTTCACTGGCTTGCCGCGGACGGCTCAGAAATTGGAGCACCGCTAAACCTCCCGGTTGCTCCCGAGAACTTTGACGAACACGCGGCCAGCGGGGTGACGCCGGATGGAACGGCGCAGGCGGGAGTTCACGTCGTCCTACCGGCTGGAACGGCCCTCATGGTCAATGAGATCTCGTTTCAGGCTCAGGACTCGCCTTCAATTCCGTTGTCGTTCGTTGCGCAGGCGCCCGGTGAACTCCGCGTGACCGAGGCGCGGGTGGTCTATGACGAAGTGTCCGGCGGGCGGATTCTTGCCTCGAAGGGCCTTTGTACACCCACGCCGCCGGGCCGCAGGCCTGGCGAGCCGGTGGGCGACTCATGTTTCTGCCCATGCTGTCAGAACGAGCAAACGCTGACCCAAGCCGCCGCCGCGGTCACCGCGGCAGGCCGGCCGGCCGTACAGGGGCGATGCGCGAACTGCGGGGCCGAAATGGTGCGGGGCGGTGGGGTGGTAGCTGCGGGCGCCCCCTCCGTGGCGGTGCGGAGGCTTCCCATCGCCACGCGGGTGCCCGGGGCGACCCCCGAGCGTCCGGAGGCGGTCGTCATCCCTTCCCTTGCGGCGATCCTCGGTATCGGCAAAGGACGCATGCGCCAACTGACAAAAGCCGGCATCACGTCGGTCGCAGAGTTGGCGGCGTCGAGCCCGGCGAAGGTGGCGCAGGCGCTCACGGGCGTGTCGCCTAAGAATGCCGCCGTGTTCATCGAAAGAGCGCGCGAAATTCTGAGGACGACCGCCAGCCGCCGGCCCGGAGTGGCCAACCCATTTGCCCCGGACGATGACCCGGCGGAGGGACCCTCGGCCTCCACGCCTCAACCGCCCATCGCCAAGGGCGAATCACTCGCCTCTATCAGCGGTCTCGGTCCGAGGAGACGCGCCCTCCTGGCGGCTGCGGGGATTGATTCAGTCGAAAGACTGGCTGCAGCCACCGCAGAGCAGGTGGGACGGGTGCTGAAGGACGCTGGAGTCGCCTTGAAGTACGCCGCGGTGTTCATTGAACGGGCGAAACAAGTTCTCGCATCCTGAGGGCATCCGCGCTTAAACTAGCCGGGCCAGCGGTCAAATCCAGGCGTCGTTCGGGGCGGTGCGTTCGCCGCCTTCGCGTCCGGTGTTCGCGACCCCGCGCGGCTCGATCAGCAGAACCATGACCTCGTTCTCCGCGTACGGCTTGTGCTCGACGCCTCTCGGCACGACGAACATCTCTCCCGCCGACAGATGAACAGCGCCGTCGCGAACATCGATCCTGAGATTTCCATCGATCACGAGGAACGCCTCGTCGGTTTCCGTATGGTCGTGCCAGACGAAGTCGCCTTGCAGCTTCACGACCTTGAATTGGTAGTCGTTCATTTCGGCGATGACTTTCGGCTGCCACTGCTCGGTGAAGAGGCCGAACTTCTGCCGGAAGTTGATCGGCCGGTACGTCATGCGAGACCCTCGGCGGCGGCGAAGAGGGGCAGGGGGCCGCGTTCGAAGTCGAGGAGGGCGCGCTTGATCGGGAGCCCGCCGCCGTAGCCCGTCAGCGACCCGTTGCTGCCGATCACCCGGTGGCACGGGACGACGATCGGCCACGGGTTTTGGCCGTTCGCCGCGCCCACCGCCCGGACGGCGGCCGGGGCGCCGATCTCGGCCGCGATGGCGCCGTAGGAGCTGGTCCGGCCGTAGGGGATCGCAGCAATGGCGGCCCACACGCGCCGCTGGAACGGCGTGCCGAGCGGAGCGAGCCGGAGATCGAACGTCCGCCGCGTCCCGGCGAAATACGCGGCGAGCTGCCGGGCGGCCTCAATCGCGTCGGGGGCAACCGGGCGCCAGGCCGGATCCACCGGACGCCGCCTGCGTCCGTCCTTGAACCACACGGCCCGCAGCCCGTCGTCCGCCTCCACGACCAGGAGCCCGCCGATCGGAGTGGCCAGGCGCGTGTACCGGATGGCCATCGATCCACCCGCGTCGTCTGTGCGTTGCGTCATGGGATCCCCTCGCGGTCATCCGGATCGCCGCTTCACGTCCTGGGCAAACAGGCGGTTCAAGTCGGCCCCGGACGCGGCGTCGGCGAAGGCGTCGAACCGGCCGGCGGCGAGATCCCGCGCCGCGCGCATGAACCCGCCCCACGCCGCACGCGCGAGCGCGCCGCCGACGCTGATCCGGCGTACTCCAAGGCCGGCCGCATCCTTGACCGTCAGTCCGATGGCGCCGCCGATCAACAGGTTCACCGGCTTCGGCGCCACCGCGTCGACGACCGCCGCGATCTCCTCGCGCGTCTTGATCCCCGGGGCGTAGAGACAGTCGGCGCCGGCCGCGGCGTAGGCCCGCAGCCGCCGGATCGCCTCGGCGAGGTCGGGCACGCCGGCGATGAAGCCTTCCGTCCGGCCGACGAGCAGCACGTCTCCGCCCGCCCGATCGATGGCGGTCCGTGCCGCGCGGACGCGGGCGACGGCGAGGTCGAACTCATAGAGCGGCCTCGCCGCATCGTCGGTGGAGTCTTCGATCGACAGGCCGGCAACGCCGGTGTCGACGCACAGCCGCACGTTCTCAGCGACGCCGGCCGGGTCGTCCGCGTACCCGGACTCGAAATCGGCATTCACCGGGAGATCGGACGCCTCGACGATGGTGCGGATGTGGGCGAGCATCGGATCGCGCGTGAGCGCCCAGTCGGCGTCGGGGAGACCCATCGAGAACGCCGCGCCGGAGCTCGTCGTCGCGAGCGCCTGGAATCCCACGGACTCAAGGTACCGCGTCGTCCCGACATCCCACGGATTGGGAATCACAAAACACCCGGATTCGTGGAGCCGGCGAAACACGCTGCGCTTCTCGGCGGTCGTCCGCATCGTACCGGTTGATCGGCCGCCGGGCGCCGGCTTTCCTGCCGAACAGCGGCCCCTGAAGGAAACGGCGGGGCTCTGCCAAACTCAGCCTCACCGCACTGGAGGACACCCATGAAACCGGACGACCTCGTCGCCATCGACGTGCACGTTCATCCGATGAGCCCGGAGGCACGCCCCGTCTTCGGCGGCGAGCTGGAGGCGATGGCGCGGTACTTCGGCCGCGAGATCGCGCCGGTCTCGATGGACGACCTGGCGAAGCAGTACCGGGCCCGGCGGATGATGGCCGTGCTGCTCGCGATGGACACTTCGACGGTGTCCGGCCGGCCGCCCGTCCCGAACGATCACATCGCGGCGGCCGTGCGGGCCCATCCCGACGTCTTCATCGGGTTTGCCGGCGTCGATCCGTGGAAGGGACGGCTGGCCGTCGACGAGGCGCGCCGGGCCCGCGAGGTGCTCGGCCTCCGCGGTCTCAAGTTGCACCCCGGCCTCCAGAAGTTCGCGCCGAACGACGAGCGGTTCTATCCGCTCTGGGGCGCCGCCGCCGATCTCGGCCTCGTGTGTCTTTTTCACTCCGGCACGATGGGGAGCGGCGCCGGCCTGCCCGGCGGGGACGGCTACAAACTCAAGTATGTGAACCCGATGCTCGTGGACGACGTGGCCGCGGATTTCCCGTCGCTCGAGATCATCCTCGCGCATCCGAGCTGGCCCTGGCAGGCGGAGCAACTCGCGATCGCCCGCCACAAGGCCAACGTGCACATCGACCTGTCGGGGTGGTCGCCCAAGTATTTTCCGGCGGAGCTCGTCGAGCAGCTAAACGGCCCGCTCCAGGACAAGTGCCTCTTCGGGTCCGATTGGCCCTTTCTCACGCCGGAGCGGTGGCTGTCGGACTTCGCCGCGCTCACGGTGAAAGACGCCGTCCGGCCGAAGATCCTGCGCGAGAACGCGCGCCGGTTGTTCTCGGACGCCCGCTGAGGTGGACGGTGATCAGATCTTCCATTGCGACGTGGTGCTCGGCGCGAACAACTCGGCCGGGGCGAGCCGGCGCGCCGAGAGCCCCTGCTCGAAATGGTACCGGAGAAACACCTCGAGCGTCTCTTGGTTCGCCGCGAGACCGTAGGGCCAGAAATCCGCGCCCATGAGGCCCCGGGCCTGCTCGGCGTGCCACAGTTGAAACGGCAGGCTGGTCGCCAGCGCGTTCGCGTCGTCGAGCGCCGAAACGGCGAGGTCCTTGGCCGTGACGAACGCCTTGTAGACGCTGGCCGGCAGCCACGGATGGCGCTCGGCGAGGCGGGTCCGGACACCGGCGAGGTGCATGATCGGGAAGATGCCGGTGCGCCGGTAGTAGTCTTCCTCGTCACGCCCGAAATTCGCAAACAGCCGGCCGACCGCCGCCGCGCCGCGGACGAAACAGGACGGCGTCCGGGGCGCGATGAGCGCGTCGATCGCTCCGTCCTCGAGCATGCCGGAGAGCGTTGCCTCGGGAGGCGCCGCCGCGAGCGAGACTCCGGCGGGCGGCGCAAAGCGAATCTTTTCGATCCGGCCCGGCGTCTCCATGCCGCCGGTCACCCATCGAAGGTCGCCGGGCGCGACACCGTACTCATCTTGCAACAGACCGCGGACCCAGACGGCGGCCGACATCTGGTACTCCGGCACTCCGACGCGGCGTCCCCGCAGGTCCAGGGGCTGTTCGATGCCCCGGTCGGTGCGGACGTACAACGCGGAATGGCGGAACGAGCGGGAGAGGAACGCCGGGATGGCGACGTACGGGCAGTCGCCGCGCGACCGCCGGATCGTGTAGCTGCTGAGCGACAGTTCGGCGACGTCGAATTCCTCGTGCACGAAGGCGCGAAAGAAGATCTCTTCGGGCGCGAGCGCGAGAAAGACGGGATCGCACCCTTCGATGCGCATCCGGCCGTCGAAGAGTGGGCGCGTCCGGTCGTAGTCGCCGCACGCGACCGCCAGATGGAGGGCCTCCGTCATCGAGCCCCGCGCTCCAACGTGACGCCGCCCCGCCGCGCCGGTCCTACTACGGCACGGGTTCTCCGCCGAACTTGCTCACGGGGTCCCACGCCTGTTTGGCGGGGTCCCAGCGCGTGACGATCGCGTCATCCAGGTTCAGCCCTCGCTGCGGGCTCGTCTTGAAGTCGTAGATGCCGTTGATGCCGGCGAAGCCCCGCAGATGGACGAGGTAGTCTCGAATTTGCGTCGCGGTCGCCTCGGTGCCGAGGTGGCGCAGGGCGTCCACCACAAGCTGGCCCGGATCCCAGGCGATCGACGCGCCGAGATCCGGCTTGGCATTGGCGGCCCCAAACGCGTCGTAGAACAGCTTCTGCGCCATCTTCACGCGCCCGGCCGGCAGCGACTGGTACGCGGGCCAGGCGCTCGTCGGAAAGTACAGGTCCGGGGGCAGGAACGACGCGTACTGCTTCATCTGGCCGTAGGTCTGGTTGCCGTTCGTCGTCGCCACGGGGACGCTGAGTCCGTTCTGGGCGATGCCCTTGAACACCGTGCCGATCGGCGCGCCCGTGCTCCAGGCGATGAGCGCCTGCGGCTTGGCCGCGGCGATGCGCGCGATCTGCGCCGCGACGCTGACGTCCTGCGGGTTGAAGTGCTCGCGGGCGACCACCTGGACGACGCCCTGATACTGCGGCAGGGCCACGGTCTCGTTGATGTTGCGTTCGGCGTCCTGCCCGGTCGCGTCCGTCGACGTCAGCACGGCGATGTGCGTCCATCCTTTGCCCTTGAAATAGCGAATCAGGGCGCCGGCCAGGTCCTTGGTCGAGACGCTGGCGGTGAAGACGTAGCTGCCGTCGGCCGGATGGATGCCGGGCGAGAGGCAGTACTCCACCGGCCCGTCCTTCATCAGCGGCGCCATCGCGGCGCAGATCGCGACGAGCGAGGATCCCACGATCACCGGGACCCGCCCGGCGATGATCTGGCCGGCGAGCTGGACGCCGACCTGCGGGCTCGTTTGATCGTCGTGGAAGACGAAGTGGATCGGGCGCCCGCGGATGCCGCCCTTCTCGTTGGTGAGGCGTTCCACGATCTGCAGCGCCTGGCTCTCGGGCTGCCCGAGGAACGCCCCGCCGCCGGTCAGCGGCATGATGGCGTTGATCACGTAGGGCGGGCCCGAGGGAGCGGCGCCGGAGGCGGCCAGGACGAGCAGCAGCACGGCGGCCGTGGTGAGCGCGGCCGGGCCCGTCCACCGCCGGGTTGGTGCCGTGGCACGCCTGTGCATCCTCACTCACATCACCTCGCTCGATCGCCGTGGACCGCCGCGCGGGCGCGCGGCCGGCGCATCACAGAACGCTCATTCTGTGAAACAGAACACGGCCCCTTCGGCGGAGGGCTCCCCCGCCGGCCGGTCGAACACGGCGCTTCGTGGGTTTCCTGAACGCCGCCGACGGCGCGGCGGTCTCGCACACGGCGGCCCGCGGTCTCCGCCGCAGAGTTCGCGTCGAGCCGCTGCTGGCCGTCGTGCTCTGGGGCGGCATCTACCCCGGCGCCCGGCTCGCGCTTCGGGAGATCCCGGTGCTGAGCTTCACGTTTCTCCGTCTCGTGCTCGCCGCGGCCGTCCTGGCCGCCGTCTGGATGCCGCGGCGGCACCCCATGCCCCGCGACCTCTGGTGGCCGCTCGCGAAGGCCGGGATCGCGCAGGCGACCTTTCAGATCTTGCTCATCGGCAGCCTGCGGTGGACGACGGCCGGCCAAAGCGCGATTCTGCTCGCGGCCTCGCCTATTCTGACCGCGGTGTGGCTGGCGCTCCGCCGCGGCGACACGCCGGACGGCCGTCGATGGACCGGACTCCTGCTGGGACTCGCGGGCGTCGCGCTCATCGTGCGGGGGGCGTCGGGCGGGTTCGACCTATCCCGTGCGGCGGGTGACGTGCTCGCTCTCGGCGCGGCCGCCGCGTGGGTCTGGTACAGTCTCGCCGTCGGTCAGGTGGTGGACGCCGCCGGCACCTGGCAGGCGACCGGATGGGCGATGGGAATCGCCATGCTGGTGTTCGCGCCGCTCGCCGTCCCCGAAATGGCGCGGCACGCCTGGGGGACCGTGTCGTGGGGGGCGTGGGCGGGACTCGTATACGGCGCCACGGCGGGGATGGTCGTGGCGATGGCGTTGTGGGGCCGGTCGCTCCACCGGTTGGGACCGCGGGAGACCATGGTCTACGTCTACCTCGAGCCGGTCTCGGCGGTCGTGATCGCGGCGCTTCTGCTCCGCGAGTCCCTCAGCACGCTGCAGGCGTTGGGTGCGTTGTTCACGTTCGCCGGGGTCTGGTTGGCCTCGGACACTGGATGAGCACGAGAAGGGGGGAGAGACATGGAACGAATCCAGCATAACGGCGGCACGGCGGGGTTCATCACGGCGATCTGCCTTGCGTTGCTGTTCATCCTCTTTGCGTCGAGCGGGCTCGACCCACAGACCGCGCTGGATCCGAGCAGGGCGCTTCCCGTCATCGCACAAAAGGCGGGTCTCTTCGGAACGATCGGCGTTCTCGGCCTGCTGTCGGCCGGTTTCGGCCTGATCTTCACGTTCGGCGTGTTTGCCCGTCTGCGGGAGAAGGCGCCGACCCGCGCGGTCGCCACCCTGGGGCTCGCCGTTGTGGGCCTCGCGCTACACGCGCTCGGAGCGGCGCTCCTGTGGCAGGGTGGTGCCATGCTCGCGGCGTTGTCGGCCAGGGATCAGACGGCCGCCGCGCACGCATGGACGGCAATCGCCGCCGTCAACCAGGCCACGATGGCCGCCGGCAACGCGTTTACGGGCGCGGCCGTGCTGGTCGCCGGATGGGCGATCGTCGACACGGGCGTGATGAACCGTACGCTTGGATGGGTCGCGGTGGTGGCCGGCATCGCGGAGATTCTGCAGGTGTTCAGTACCCAGATGGCGCTGATGGGCCTCGGATTTATCTTGGTGATCATCTGGCTGGCATGGGGCGGCAGCCAGCTGCGGCGCGCGCCGGCCTAAATCCCCGACGGCAAGGGCCGCCGCGTTCCAAACCGCGAAAGGCCGGGCGCGGGGCCGTACGGTCGCAGGTGGGAGCGCGCCCTTTATATGTAGAAGCACCGTGGCATGCGAGTGCCGGTGGAAGACGCGGGCGCAGACATGCCCGCGGGGAAACAGGCGCGGCTCGAAGCCCTCCTCCGAAGTCTCGGCGGGGTCGTGGTCGCGTTTTCCGGCGGCGTGGACAGCGCGTACCTGCTCGCCGTCGCCCACGGCGTCCTCGGCGACCGGTGCGTGGCGGCGACCGCGGTGTCCCCGTCGCTCGCGCGGGACGAGCTCGCCATCGCGGAGCGGATCGCCGGTGCGCTCGGCGTGCGGCACATCCGCGTGGAGACGCGCGAGTTCGAGGACGCCCGCTATCTTCGCAACGACGCGAACCGCTGCTATTTCTGCAAGCACGCGCTGTTCACGGATCTGGCGCGGCTCGCCGGTGACCTCGGGCTGCCGGCCGTCGTCTACGGGGCCAACGCCGACGATCGCCGCGACGACCGGCCCGGGATGCGCGCGGCGGCGGAGTTTGCCGTGCAGGCTCCGCTGCTCGACGCGGGTCTCGGCAAAGCCGACATCCGCGCGCTCGCGCGTCGCATGGGCCTGGAGGTCTGGGACAAGCCGGCCGCGCCATGTCTGGCGTCGCGGCTGCCGTTCGGGTCCCCCGTGACCGTGGCGGCGCTCGGCCAGATCGAGGCGGCCGAACGCGTGGTGCGGGGACTCGGATTCCGCGAGGTCCGTGTGCGTCACCACGGCGCCGCCGCGAGCGTCGAAGTACCGGTGCCCGAGATCGGACGTCTCGCCGCCATTTTCGATCGGGTGACGGAGGCGTTTCGCGCCATCGGGTTCAGCACCGCGCGCATCGCTCCCGACGGGCTGCGCTCGGGACGCTTTTCGCCGGCGCCGGCCGGCGAGTCCATACCGGCCGGTCCCGAGGCGCGCGAGTCCGGCGTCTCCGCCTCGCACGGGCGCGGCGCGTGAACGAAGACACGCTCGCTCGGCTGCTGGAGGACGTGCGGACCGGCCGCGTGGCCGTGGCGGACGCCGTCTCGGCGCTGCGCTGGCTGCCCTTCGTGGAGCTCGGCTTCGCCAAGGTCGACACGCACCGGCCGCTGCGCCGCGGCGCGCCGGAGGCGGTGTACTGTCCCGGAAAGTCCGTCGGGCAGATCGTCGAGATCGCGTCCGCCCTGCGCCGGGCCGGCGGCCCCGTGTTGCTGACGCGCGCGGCCCCGGATGTGGCGGCCGGCGTGGCCGGCGCGTTTCCCGATGCGACGTACGTTGCGCAGGCCCGCCTTCTCGTGCTCGGGGGAGTCCCGGAGCGCCGGGCCGGGTGTGTGGGCGTGTTGACCGGAGGGACGGGCGACCTCGCTGTCGCCGAGGAGGCGGCGTGGACCGCGGAGGTGATGGGCGCCGACGTGGCGCGCGTTTATGACGTGGGCGTGAGCGGGCTGCACCGCCTGGGGGCGCACCGCGCGCTGCTCGAGCGGGCTCGGGCGCTCGTGGTCGTCGCCGGCATGGACGGCGCGCTGCCCGCGGTGGTGGCCGGGCTCACGCGGGCGCCCGTGATCGGCGTGCCGACGAGCGTCGGCTACGGCGCCCACTTCGGCGGCCTGGCCCCGCTGCTCACGATGCTCACCGCCTGCGCCCCTGGCGTCGCGGTGGTGAACATCGACAACGGATTCGGCGCGGGCTATCTTGCCGCCTGCATCAACGGGACCGGCCTGCCTGCCCCCCCGCCCCCCATAGGGGGGGACGAGGGGGCCCCGACCGCGCGCGCGCGGGACGTGTCAGAGGAGGAGCATGCGTCTCGGCTACCTTGACTGCGGGAGCGGGGCGAGCGGGGACATGCTGCTCGGGGCCCTCGTCGGCGCGGGGTGGCCGGAGGCGGCGCTCCAGGAGGTCGTCGCGGGGCTCGGCGTTCCGGTTCGAGTGACGGTGAACCGGGCGGAGCGGCGCGGCGTGCCCGCGCTGCGCGTGGAGGTGGTCGACGACGATCCGGCCTCCGCGCGCCCCTATCCGCGGCTCGCGGCGATCGTGGACGGCTGCCGGGTCGCCGCGCCGGTGCGCGTCCGCGCCGGCGAGGTGCTGCGGCGCCTGGCCGAGGTCGAATCGCAGATCCACGGCGTGCCGATCGAGGACGTGCACCTGCACGAACTCGGCGGTCTCGACACCTTGGTCGATGTCGTCGGCGTGCTCGCCGGGGTGGACGCGCTCGGGCTGGAGCGCGTGGTCGCGTCCCCGGTGAACGTCGGGCGGGGGTGGGCGCACATCCGGCACGGCGCCGTGCCGGTGCCGGCGCCCGCGACGCAGGCGTTCCTCGAAGGCATGCCCGTGTACGCCGGCGAGATCGAGGGCGAGTGGCTGACGCCGACCGGCGCCGCGCTGCTGCGCGCGCTCGTGACCGGGTGGGGTCCGCTGCCGCCGATGCGCCTCGAGCGGATCGGCACCGGCGCCGGCCGCGACGATCCGGCGCGGGCGAACGTGCTCCGGCTGTTCGTCGGCGAATCGATGGAGGTGTACGGCCGGGGGGACGCGGGCCTGTTGGGCGACGCGTCGCGCACGGAGCGTCTTGTGATGCTGGAAACGTCCATCGACGACATGAATCCGCAGTTATACCCGCACGTGACGGCCCGGTTGTTCGACGCGGGCGCGCTCGACGTGGCCGTCGTGCCGGCGGTCATGAAGAAAGGCCGGCCCGGCCACCTGGTGCGGGTGCTCGCCGCACCGGAGCTGGCGCGGGGACTTGCCGGGATCCTGCTCGCGGAGACGACGACGCTCGGCGTCCGCGCGCACGAGGTCACCCGCCTCGCGGTGGACCGGCAGACCGTGGAGGTCGAGACGGAGTACGGCTCCGTTCCGGTGAAGATCGCCGGTGATGACACAGGCGTCGTGAACGTCGCCCCGGAGTTCGAGGCGTGCCGGGTGCTGGCCGCGCGCCACGGCGTACCCGTCAAGCGGGTCATCGCCGCCGCGCAGCGCGCGGCGGCGGCGCCGGGCACACCGCGTCCCCTCGACCGTCGCCGGGGACACGTGCGGTCGACGTAGGCCCCGCCCGCACGTCGGCGCTCGCGCAGGGGATCATACCCTACGCGCGAATCGGGTGCAGGATGGATGCCCGGCGCCGCCCTCGACGGCCATCATTAGGTTGGGGTGGACTACAATAGACCACGGTGGGGGGTGGCAAGTGACGAAGGATCCTCAGTCGTTCAACCGCAGAGCATTTCTCATCGGCGCCGGGGCAACGGCGGCGGCGGCCGGCACGCAGTGGTGGACCGGCCGTCCCGGCGTCGCCCAGGCGGCACAGGCGGCGCTGCCGCCGATGCCGTCCCGTCCGCTCCAGCTGACCATCATCGACGTCGCGGGCCAGCTGCAGCTCACGAAGAGCATCATCGAGGATTACGCCGGGTCGCACCGGCAGTACGTCGGCGGCATCAGTTACCAGCAGGCGACGGCGCCGGAGCTGCCGGCGAAGATCAAGGCGCAGCAGGCGGCCAACCAGCTCCAGATCAACATGGTGCTCACGGGCTCCGACGCGCTGTCGGCGGGCATCGTCCAGGACATCTGGCAGCGGCTCCTGCCGGACTTTCAGGCGAAGTGGCCCAACCTCATCGGCAACTACCAGCAGCCGAAGGCGCAGGGCCTCGCGCAGGGCTACGGCATCCTGGACGTCTTCGGCAACTACGGCCCGACGTTCACGTACAACCCGGCGAAGCTGCCGAATCCGCCGAAGACGCCTGAGGACCTGCTGGCGTGGGCGAAGGCCAACCCGCGGCAGTTGATCTACGCGCGGCCGGCCAACTCCGGACCGGGCCGCAGCTTTTTGATGGGTCTGCCCTATATGCTCGGAGAGCCGCAGCCCCGGGAGCCTCAGTCGTGGACAAAGGTGTGGCCGTACTACCAGCAGCTCGGCCAGTACCTTCAGTACTATCCCACGGGGACGGCCGGGACGTTTCAGGAGTTGGGGCAGGGCGCCCGCACGATCGCGGCCTCGACGATGGGATGGGATCTCAACGTTCGGGCGCTCGGCGTGGTGCCGAAGAACTTCGGCGCGTTCGCATTCGAGAACGAACGCCTGATCGCCGACACGCAGTACATCTGCGTGCCCCGGGGCAACTCGCCGGAGATGCTTGGGCTGGTGCTGGATCTGATCGCGTGGGTGCTCCGGCCCGAGCAGCAGGCGAAGACGTTCGACACCGGCTACTTCTATCCGGGGCCGGCCGTCAAGGGCGTCACGCTGGCTATGGCGCCCAAGGCCAGTCAGGACCAGGTCGGTCCGGTGCGGCGGCCGTTGTTTGACGATCTCATCAGAACCCGGCCCATCGAAATCCCCTTGGCTCCGGACAAGCTGGTGCAGGCGTTCCAGCTCTGGGACCAGCGGGTAGGCGCGAACAAACTCAAGTGAGCACCGGGACCACGGCCCGGCCGTCCAGGCCGGAGGGCGGCGCACCGGCGGCGCTCTCCGGCCGGAGCATCGGCCGACTGGAGATGCGCGGGCTCGGCAAGCGGTTCAGCGAGACCGTCGCGCTCTCCGCGTTCGACCTCGACGTGCACGGCGGCGAGTTCATCAGTCTGCTCGGTCCCTCCGGCTGCGGCAAGAGCACGGCGCTCAACTGTCTCGCCGGCCTCGTCGACCCCGATGCCGGGCGGATCCTGCTCGACGGAGACGACCTCGCCCCGGTGCCCCCGGAGCGGCGGGGCTTCGGCGTGGTGTTCCAGAGTTACGCGCTGTTTCCGCACCTCACCGTCGGCCGCAACGTCTCGTTCGGGCTCGAGATGATGGGGGTGCCGGACGAGGCGATCACGCGTCGCGTCGGGCAGGTGCTCGCGCTCGTGCACCTCGGGGGCCTCGGCGACCGGTATCCGGCCCAGTTGAGCGGCGGTCAGCAGCAGCGTGTCGCCCTCGCGCGTGCGCTGGTCATCGAGCCCCGCCTGCTCCTGATGGACGAGCCTCTCAGCAACCTGGACGCCAAGCTCAGGCTGGAGATGCGCCTCGAGATCCGGCGCCTGCATCAAGCCCTCGGCCTCACGACGTTCTACGTGACCCACGACCAGGAGGAGGCCCTGTCGCTGTCCGACCGCATCGCGCTGATGAAGGATGGGACCATACGGCAGATCGGAACCCCGGAGGAAGTGTACCTTCATCCGCAATCCGCGTTCGTCGCCAACTTCTTCGGCTACCGCAATCTGTTCCCGGTGCGGGTCGAGGCGGTGCGCGGCGACCGGGCGCAGGTCGTCGCCGCGGGGAGCCTGCGGCTCGAGGGCCGGCCGCGCGGCGAACTCGCGGCCGGGGCCGAGGCCGTCGCGGCGGTGCGGCCGGAGGACGTACGGGTGCTGCCTCCCGCCGAGGCCGCGGGCGGCGTGCCGGCGAAGATCGAGTTCGCGGAGTTCATCGGCGGCGCGTTCGAATGCAGCGTGGCGGCGGACGCCGGCGAGTTGTTTGTCGTGAGGACCGCCGCGCGCTGGCCGCACGGGGCGCCCGTGGTCCTGCAGGTGGACCCGGACCGGCTGCTGGTGTTCCCGCCGGAGTAGGCCGCATGGCGCAGCGGGCCGATCGGACACGCATGCGTGAGGCGGCGGCCGCCGCGGTCCCGCGGGCGCGCCGCCGGTGGGGGGCCGTGCTCCCGATCGCGCCGGCGTTTCTCGTCGTGCTGGGACTGTTCATCTACCCGTTCGTCTACGGCCTGGAGCTGTCGGTCCACCCGCAGGGCGCCCTGGCCAAAGCCGGGATATTCGCGAACTATGCCGCGTTCTTCGGCGACGCCCGGGAGCGGCTGTCGATCTGGAACACCCTCCGGCTCGCGCTTCCCGTGACGCTCCTCGATCTCGCGGTCGCGCTGCCGCTGGCCTACCGCCTCCGGCGGCCGATCCCCGGGCAGCGCGTCATCACCGGGCTGCTCGTGATCCCGATGACGCTCGGGACGGTGCTGCTGGCGGAGGGGATGATCGAGTTCTTCGGGCCGGCCGGGTGGGTCAACAAGCTGCTGATCGCGCTGCACCTGATCGCGTCGCCGGTCCAGTTTGTCCACAACTACACCGGCGTGTTTCTGTCGCTGACGATCTCGGATTTCCCCGCGGTCTTCCTGGTGCTTCTGGGCTACGCGTCGGGGCTCGATCCCGCCCTGGAGCGGGCGGCCCGCACGCTCGGCGCCGGGGCGTGGCAGCGCATCTCGCGGGTGACGCTGCCGCTGCTCGCGCCGGGCATCGCGGCCGCGGCCGCGCTGTCGTTTGTGGCGACGTTCTCCGTCTTCCCGTCGGCGGTGCTCGTCGGTGAGCCGGCCGGGTCGACGCGCGTGATCGCGCTCGCGGCGTGGCAGGCGGCGTACGAAAACTACGACTACGCGCGGGCGTCGGCGATTGCCATGGTGATGGCGGCGATCGAGCTGGTGTTCGTGGCCTTAGTACTCGCGGCGCGGAGCCGGGCCTATCGCGGCGCGACCATCGGAGGCCGCGGATGAGCCGGGCGCATGCCCGGGAAGGCGCGTCGTGGTGGGTCTACGCGATCGTGATCCTGTTCGGCCTGCTCGTGGCCGGGATCTTCCTCTCGGCCTTCTTGAATTCGATCGCGTCGACGTGGTTTGGGGGTTGGCTGCCGGATGGCTACACCGCCAAGTGGTATCAATTCGCCGTCACGGAGTTCGATCTCTCGTACGTGCTCGGCGTGACGATCGTGGTCGGGCTGTCCGTGACGGTCATCAGCCTCGCGCTCGGCGTGCCCGCCGCGTACGCCCTGGCCCGAAGCGCCTTTCCGGGGCGCCCGGTCGTGCTTATCCTCCTGATCCTGCCGATGCTGGTGCCGCCGATTACCTACGGCATTCCGCTGGCCGCGATGCTGTACGGTCTCCATCTCGGCGGCACGCTGGCCGGCGTGATTTTGGTGAATATCGTGCCGGCGCTCCCCTTCGTCGTGCTGATCATGACTCCGTTCTTCGAACAGATCGATCCAAACTTGGAGCGGGCGGCGCGCACGCTCGGCGCTTCTCCCACCCGCGTAATGCGGCGGGTCCTGCTGCCGATCGCACTGCCCGGGGCGCTGGCGGCCGGCCTGCTGATCCTCGTCAGAGCGATCGCGTTGTTCGAACTGACGTTCCTCGTCTCCGGTGCGAAGAGCCAGACCCTCGTCGTCGCGCTCTACTACACCGCGTTCGCGGCGGGCATCCGGCCGAGCCAAGCGATCGACGCCATGGCGGTCGTTTACATGGTGACCGGCCTCGTCCTGCTGCTGGCGGCCCTGCGGTTCGTCAACCCGGTCAACATGGTCATCCGCGTCCGCCAATGAAGCGCCTGCCGATCGCCGACCTGCGCGCCACCACCGTGACGGTGCCGCTCGAGGCGCCGCTCCGCCACAGCAACGGCGCGCACTGGGGCCGGTTCGTCCGCACCATCGTCGAGCTCGAGACGGCCGACGGGCTCGTGGGCCTCGGGGAGTTGGGCGGCGGCGGGGAGGGCGCGCAGGCCGCGCTCGCCGGCCTCAAGCCCTACGTGCTCGGCCACGACGCGTTCGACTTGGAACAGCTCCGCTTCAAGATCGGCAATCCCACGGCCGCGCTGTACAACAACCGGACGCAGCTGCACGCCGCCATCGAGTTCGCCTGCCTCGATCTCATCGGACAGGCGCTCGGGGTGCCCGTCTACGATCTGCTCGGCGGCCCGCTGCGTGAGGAGATCCCCTTCGCCGGGTACCTCTTCTTTCGCTACGCGAGTCCCGCCACCGGGAAGGGCGAGGTGCGCACGGTCGAACAGCTCGTCGCGCACGCCCGCGACCTGCGGAGCACGCACGGCTTCCGGACGCACAAGCTCAAAGGCGGCGTCTTTCCGCCCGACTACGAGCTCGCGTGTTACCGCGCGCTGGGCGAGGCGTTTCCGCAAGACTCGCTGCGGTACGATCCGAACGCGGTGCTGGGCGTCGAGGAAGGGATCCGCTTCGGCCGGGCCATCGAGGACCTCCGCAACGACTACCTCGAAGATCCCACCTGGGGCCTGAACGGCCTGCGCCGCCTGCGGGAGCGCGTACGCGTGCCGCTGGCCACGAACACGGCCGTGATCGACTTCGAGGGGCTCGCGGCCAACA
This sequence comes from bacterium, assembly GCA_035945995.1. NCBI lineage: Bacteria > bacterium. The sequence goes on along the minus strand of DASYZR010000153.1, from coordinate 62,595 downwards.
TCCTCCGGCCGGCCGTGGACATAGTACTGCTCGACACCACGTTCTGGGGCGGCATCCGGCCGTGCCTCAAGGCCGCGGGCGTGTGCGAGACCTTCCAGCTCGGCGTGGCCGTCCACTCGTCCGGCGAGCTCGGGATCCAGCTCGCCACGATGCTCCACCTCGCCGCCGTGATGCCGAACCTCGTCTTTGCCGCCGACGCGCACTACCACCACCTCACGGACGACGTCATCGAGGGCGGCAAGCTCCCGTACCGCGACGGATGCATCGCGGTCCCCGCCTCCCCGGGGCTCGGCGTGCGGCTCGACCGCGACAAGGTCGCCCGCTACGCGGAGCACTACCGGGAGGTGGGCGGCTACCCATACGACCGGGACCCCGGCCGGCCGGAGTGGTATCCCTACATCCCCAATACGCGCTGGGCCGATCCCGCCGTCTCGGTGTCGCTCGAGGGCCTGCTCTGACGCCGCCGGGCCGGAACCTCACCTCGGAGGTGCAAACGTCATGAAGGTCTTCTTCAAGCACGGCGCGCCGGACGGCGTCTCGGAGATCGTCAATCCGGCGAACTCCGACTCGGACGGACTCGAACTCGCGCTCGTCCGGCCGGCGCCCGGCCGATCGGTGGACATGGTCTCGCCGGGCAAGGAATCGCTGCTCGTCATCCTCGGCGGGCGGTGCTCGATCGCCGTCAAGGGCATGGAGACCTGGACCGACCTGGGCGGGCGGAGCGACGTGTTCGACGGGGTGGCGACCTCGGTGTACGCGCCGCCGGGCGCCGCCTACCGGATCACCGCCGGCGGGCCGGCCGAGATCGCCGTGTTCCGCGCGCCCGCCCCCGAGGGCGGGGAAGCCTACGTCATCCGGCCGTCCGAGGTCACGGTGGCCGTGCGCGGCGAAGGCGCGTGGCGCCGGACCGTGCACACGATCCTCGACGAGTCCAAGCCCGCGCAGCGCCTCGTGGCCGGGGAAACGTTCAACGAGCCGGGGGCCTGGTCGAGTTATCCGCCGCACAAGCACGATCGTCACGACCCGCCGCGCGAGGTCGTGTTCCAGGAACTGTACCATTACCGCGTCAAACCCAAAGACGGCTTCGGCTTCCAACGCCTCTACTCGCCGGAGCGGCACGTCGATTCCACGTTCGTGGTGGAGGACGGGGACACGGTCGTCATTCCCTTCGGGTATCATCCCGTGGTGGCGGCGCCCGGGTACCGTCTCTACTATCTGTGGGCGCTGGCCGGCGAGGGACGGCACCTGATGGCCAGCGAGGATCCGGCCCACGCGTGGGTGACGCGAAAGGGGTGATGGGCACGGACGGCACTCGCGCCGGGGCGGTCGCGGTCGAGGGCATTCGCGCGCCGGCGACGGCCCCGCTGCCCCGCCTGGTTCGCGTACGTCAGCAGTTCCCGACGCCGGGCCGCTGCGACGTCGAAGCGGAGATTCACCGCCAGATCGCGGCCCCCGACATCGTGCGGCGGATTCCGCGCGGCCCCGTCGCGGTGGCGGCCGGCAGCCGCGGCGTCGCCGAGCTGCCCCGGATAACAAAGGCGGTGGTGGAGGCGCTGCGCCGGCACGGCGCCCGGCCGTTCATCGTGCCCGCGATGGGCAGCCACGGCGGCGCGACGGCCGAGGGCCAGCGGGAGGTGCTCGCCGGCCTCGGCGTCACGGAGGCGGCGGTGGGCGCGCCGGTCGTGTCGTCGATGGACGTGGTCGAGCTCGGCCGGCTGGCCGACGGGTCGGGCGTGTACTGGGACCGTGAGGCGCATCGGGCCGGCGCCGCCGTCGCGATCGGGCGCGTCAAGCCGCATACCGCCTTTCGCGGCGTGATCGAGAGCGGCCTCGTCAAGATGGCCGTGATCGGGATCGGCAAGCAGCGGGGCGCGCAGTCGATGCACGCCCCGGGCTTCGGCGGGTTCGCCGACCGCCTGGTCGAGGCCTACGGCATCGTGGCGCGGCGTGCGCCGCTCCTGTTCGGCGTCGCGACGATCGAAGACGCCTACGACGTGCCGGTGCAGCTGGCCGTCGTTCCCCCCGAAGCGTTCCTCGAGCGTGAGCCCGCGCTGCTGGACCGCGCGAGGAGTCTCATGGCGCGCCTGCCCGTGACAGAGGCCGACGTGCTCGTCGTGCAGGAGATCGGCAAGAACATCAGCGGCGACGGGATGGACCCGAACATCACCGGCCGCTATCCCACGCCGTTCGCCTCCGGCGGTCCCGTGATCCGGAAGATCGCGGTGCTGGACCTCACCGCCGAGACGCAGGGCAACGCCAACGGCCTGGGCCTCGCGGACCTCATCCCGCAGCGGGTGCTCGAGAAGATCGACCTGCCCGCGACGTATATGAACGCGCTCACGTCCACGGTCATCGACTCGGTGCGCCTGCCGATGGTGCTGGCGAGCGACCGCGACGTCCTGGACGCCGCGGTGCTCACCGCGCCGCGGATCGACGGCGGAGAGACGCGCCTCGTGTACATTCGCAACACGCTCGCGCTCCGCGAGGTCGCCGTTTCGGAGTCCCTCGTGCCCCACCTGCTGCCACACGCCGGCCCCGTCGCGGACGCGGCGCCGGCCGCCCTCGTGTTCGCGGAGGACGGGACGCTTCGCCCGCCGCTCGACCCGGTGCTCCCCTACGGGGGACAGGCCGTCCGGGGCCGGCCGGCCCCCGGAAACTTCTGATGAGCGCGCCCAGATGATGGCACGGTTGTCGTCGGTTCCCGGGTTCGATGTCCGGCCCCGGTCGGTGGTCCAGATCGGCGAGGCGGAGGTGGGGCTGGCGCGCACGCCGGCGGGGGACCGGCTGGCGGCGCTGGCCCCGGAGGTACCGGCGGCGTTGCGGGATCTCGAGGGGGAGACCTCCGCCGCGGACGGCCGGTGGCTTCGGGTCGGGCCGCTCGGCGTCCACAACCTTGCGGTGCTGCAGGGTGTGCTGCCGTGGCTCGCGCCGCGCCGGCTGGGGCTCGCGCGCTCCTTCGGCTTCGGCGACAGACTCGGGCTGGCGACGCCCGGCCACATCCGGGCGCTGCGCGCGGCCGGCGGCGGCCACCGTCACGGCGAAGCGGCGCTCGCCCCGATCTTTGCCCAGCAGTCGATCCGCGAGATGGAGCGGACCGGACGCAATCCGGTGCAGGTGCTCACGGACGCCGCCTGGGGTGTTTTCGCAGAAGGGTGGCGCGAAGGCTTCGGCGCCGATGCGGATCACCTGAAGACGACGGCGGACGTCGACGCGTGTCTCGCCGCGGGGTACACGTTCTTCACGTTCGATCCGGGCGCGTACGTGGATCCGGCCGCCGATGCGCGGCCGGCCGCCGCCGTGGCCGCGGCCCTCGACGCGCTTCCATGGAACGCGCTCGAGGATTCCCGCGCGGGGCTCGAAGCGCGCTACCGCGGCCGGACGCTCGAGGCGGACGGGCGGGTCATCGTCTTCGACGACGAGGGGATCGCGCGGGCCGCCCTCAAGTACGGGCGCGCGGTGGCCCACGTCGCGGCCCTCTACCGTCATCTCCGCGCGCGCGGCGGTGACGCCGAGGTGGAGATCTCGGTCGATGAAACCGATACGCCGACGACGCCGGTGCAGCACGCCTACGTCGCGACCGAGCTGCGCCGGTTGGACGTCCGGTGGGTGAGCCTCGCGCCGCGCTTCGTCGGGCGCTTCGAGAAGGGCGTGGACTATATCGGCGATCCCGCCGCGTTCGAGGCCGACGCCGCGGTGCACGCGGCGATCGCGCGCCGCCTCGGCTCCTACAAGTTGAGCCTGCATTCCGGTTCGGACAAATTGAGCGTGTACGGCGCGTTTGCCCGGCAGGCCGGGACGCTCGCGCACATCAAGACGGCCGGGACGAGTTACCTCGAAGCGCTGCGCACGATCGCGCCACTGGATCCGGAGTTGTTTCGCGCCATCTACGCGCTGGCGCACGAGCGCTACGAGCACGACCGGGCCAGCTACCACGTGTCGGCGCGTCCCGAGCGGGCGCCCGCGCCGCGGGCGGTGGCGGACGCGGACCTCGCGTCGCTGCTCGACGACTTCGACGCGCGCGAGATGCTGCACGTCACGTTCGGCTCGGCGCTGGCGGCCTACGGCGAGCGGCTGCGCGCCGTTCTACGGGCCAACCCGGAGGCTTACGACGCCACGGTGGAGCGCCATTTCATCCGCCACCTTTCGGCGTTCGCCGGGGCGGCGTCCCCTGACGAGGACGGGCCGGAGGCGGGCGGATGACACCCGAGCAGCTCTTCGACCTGCGCGGCACGGTGGCGGTGGTCACCGGCGGAAGCGGCGTCCTGGGGTCGGCGATGGCTCGCGGCCTGTCCGCGGCCGGCGCCCGGGTGGGCGTCCTCGGCCGCCGGCTCGAGCGCGCGCGGGAGGTCGTCGCGCAGATCGAGCGCTCCGGCGGCGAGGCGATGCCGCTGGCCGCCGACGTGCTCGACCCGGCGACGCTGGCGCGGTCCCGGGACGACGTGGTCGGGCGATGGGGACGCGTCGACATCCTGATCAACGCGGCGGGCGGCAACCTGCCGCAGGCCACCCTCGCAAACGGCGGCTCGGTGCTCGACCTGCCGGTGGAGGGATGGCGGGCCGCGATGGACCTGAATTTCCTCGGAACGCTGCTGCCGATTCAGACGTTCGGCGCCGCGATGGCCGCGGCCGGGCGGGGCAGCATCGTGAACGTGTCGTCGATGGCGTCCCAACGCGTCCTCACGCGCGTGCCGGCCTATTCGGCGGCGAAGGCGGCGGTCGAGAATTTGACGCGCTGGCTCGCCGTCGAGCTCTCGCGCAAGCACGGCGCGGGCCTGCGTGTCAACGCCGTCGCGCCCGGGTTCTTCATCGGGGAGCAAAACCGCCGGTTGCTCACCAACGAGGATGGGAGCCTCACTCCGCGCGGCGGGCGGATCATCGAGCACACCCCCGCGGGCCGGTTTGGCGAGCCCGGCGACCTCATCGGAACCGTGATCTGGCTGTGCGGCCCGGGCAGCCGGTTCGTGAACGGGACGGTCATCCCGGTGGACGGCGGGTTCAGCGCGTTCAGCGGGGTCTAGCCCGCCGGCTGCCCGGTGTCGCGACATGACGCGCCACTACGACGCCATCGTGATCGGTGTGGGCGGCATGGGCAGCGCCGCCGTCCACCATTTGGCGCGACGCGGTCTCCGGACGCTGGGCCTGGAGCAGTTTGACATTCCCCACGATCGCGGCTCGTCGCACGGGACGAACCGCATCATCCGCCTGGCGTATTGGGAGCACCCATCATACGTCCCGTTGCTCCGCCGCGCGTATGAGCTGTGGCGGGAGTTGGAACATCTCGCCGGCGAGCGCCTGCTGGTGGTGACAGGCAGCATCGACGCCGGCCCGGACGGCTGCCGGACGGTCACGGGATCGCTCCTCTCGTGTGAGCGTCATCACCTGCCCCACGAAAGGTGGAATGCCGCGGAGCTACACCGGCGCCATCCCGGGTATCGTCTCGCGAGCGACATGATCGCCGTCTACCAACCGGACGGCGGGTTCGTCCTGTCGGAGCGCACGATCGTCGCCCACGTGGCGGCGGCGCAGACGCTCGGCGCGGAAGTGCGCGCCCGGGAGCCGGCGTTGCGGTGGGAGGGCGGCGGCGACGGGGTGCGTGTCCACACGCCGCGCGGTGAGTATGCCGCGGATCGGCTCGTGATCACCGCGGGACCGTGGGCGGCGGGCCTCGTGCCGGCCCTGGCCCGGGCGGCCGTGCCGGAGCGGCAGGTGTTGCTCTGGGCCCAACCGCTGCGACCCGAGTACTTCCGTCTCGGCGCGTTTCCCGTCTTCAACTTGGAGGGTCCCGAGGGACGGTTCTACGGGTTTCCCATCTACAGCGTCCCCGGGTTCAAGATCGGGAAGTATCACCATCGCGGCGGGCACACCGATGCCGGCACGGTGGACCGCGAGATCCATCCCGAAGACGAAGCGGTCCTGCGGGAAGGGATCCGCCGCTACTTTCCGGACGCCGACGGGCCGACCATGGCGATGAAGACCTGTCTCTTCACCAACAGCCCGGACGAGCACTTCATTCTCGACCGGCTCCCCGGCCGGCCGAACGTGGGCGTCGCCGCGGGGTTCTCCGGACACGGGTTCAAGTTTTGCAGCGTCGTCGGCGAGATCATGGCCGACCTGGTGCTGGACGGGACGAGCCGGTTCGATCTGAGTCTATTCGCAATCGGCCGGCTCCCGCCGCCGTAGCCCCCGTGGCGTCGGACGGCGTGAGCATCGGGGTCGACGTCGGCGGGACCTTCACCGACCTCGTGGCGCAGCCCGCGGACGGCGGCCCCCTGCGCTTCTGCAAGGTGCCGACCACCGCCAATCCGTCCCACGCACTGCGCGAGGGCCTGCGCGCGGTCGGCCGGGACGGCGACGACGTCGCGCGTCTGACCTACGGCACGACCCTGGTGACCAACGCCGTCCTGGAGGGCCGGGGCGCCCGAACCGCCCTCGTGACAACGCGCGGCTTCCGCGACGTCCTCGAGATCGGCAGGCAGCAGCGCGACCACCTCTACCGGCTGGACCTGCCCGGACGGGCGCCGTCCGCGGTGCCCCGGGTGCTGCGGTTCGAGGTGACCGAGCGGGTCGACCATCGGGGACAGGTGCTCGTGCCGCTCGACGAGGCCGACGTGACCGGCCTCGCCGGCGCCCTTCGCGAGGCCGGTGTCGAAGCCGTCGCGGTGAGTTTCCTTCACGCCTACGCGAACCCGGCGCACGAGCAGCGGGCCGGCGCGCTGCTGCGATCGATGGTGCCGCACGTCTGCCTCTCGTCGGAGGTGAACCCCGAGTTTCGTGAATACGAGCGTACGCACACGGCATGCGTGAACGCGCAGCTGATGCCGCTCGTGGACCGGTTCCTGGCCGATCTGACGGCGGGCCTCGCCGGGCAGCGCGTGCGCGGGACGCTGCGTCTGATGCAGTCCAACGGCGGGATGGCGGCGCCCGGCCAGGTGCGGCGCGCCCCGCTCGCGATGCTGCTGTCCGGTCCGGCGGGCGGCGTCGCGGCGGCCCGGGCGGCCGGGACCTACGCCGGCGTGACCGACGCGGTCGCCCTGGACATGGGCGGCACGTCCACCGACGTCTGCCTGATTCAGGGCGGACAGGTGGAGACGCTGTCGGAACGCCGCGTTTCCGGCCGGCCGGTCCGGTTCCGGTCGCTCGCCGTCGAGAGCATCGGGGCGGGGGGCGGATCCGTCGCGTGGGTGGACCCGGGCGGGGCGCTGCGGGTCGGACCGCGCAGCGCCGGGGCCACTCCGGGTCCGGCGTGCTACGCCCGGGGAGGAGAAGAGCCGACCGTCACGGATGCGTACGTTGTGCTCGGCTATCTCAACACCGACGGCGGCGTGGGAGGGCTGCGCCTCGACCCGGACCGGGCGTGGCGGGCGCTGGAACCGCTGGCCACGCGGTTCGCCCTATCCGTCCCGGACGCGGCGGCCGGGATTCTCGAGATCGCCAACGCGGCGATGAACCGGGTGCTGCGCGTCGTGTCCATTGAACGGGGCGTCGATCCGCGCGGGCTCACGCTCATCGCATACGGCGGCGCCGGTCCGATCCACGCCGGCCGGCTGATCGAGCGTGCGGGGATGCCGCGTGCGCTCGTCCCGCCGTACTCCAGCGGCTTCTCGGCGTACGGGTGCCTGACGGCCGACATGCGCTACGACGCCGTGCGGACCGTCCGCTTCGACCTGGCCTCGAGCCGGGCCGACAGCTGGGAGGCGCCCTTTCGGGACATGGAGGCCGAACTACTGGGCCGGTTCGCGGACGAAGGGCTCGAGGCCGGCGGGGCAATCGTGCAGCGCTCCATGGACCTCCGGTATCGCGGTCAGAACTACGAACTCGAGGTCACGACGGTGCCCGGGGTGGACGGCCCCGGGATCACACGGCGATTTGCGGAGCGTCACCGGCTTCGGTTCGGGTACGTGACCGGCGACCCCGTGGAGTGTGTGAACCTCCGCGCGAGCGCCATCATCCCGTCGGCGATCGGCGGGCTCCCGGCCGTCCCCGCCTGCCTGCCCCTGACCAGGGGCCCCGCGCGAGAGGGGGCGCGAGGCGGGGCGGGGGATGGCCGCGGCGGGATCCGCGCCGAGCGGCGGGCCTTTTTCTATGGGCGCGGATGGACACCGGCCACGCGATGCTTTCGCGGTGATCTCGGTCCCGGCAGCGAGGTGCGCGGCCCGGCGGTCATCGAGGACGCGTGGTCGACCGTCGTGGTCGATCCGGGGCAGGTCCTGCGCGGCGACCGCGCCGGTCTGCTGTGGATCGAGGCGGCGTGACGGCCGCGCCGCGGATCCCGGCGGCTCCCGATCGCAGGGCGGTGGGAGGCGAGGCGCTCCGATGATCGACCCGGTCACGCTCGAGGTCGTGCGCCACGCGATCTTCTCGGTCGCCGAGGAGATGCGCGTCATTCTGATGCGCTCTGCCCGATCCCCGGTCCTCAAGGAGGCCGGCGATCTCTCCTGCGCGCTCACGGATGCCCGCGGGCGGCTCGTGGCCCAGGGCCGCGACATCCCGATCCACCTCGGGGTGATGGCGTTCACCGTCGAGGAGTTTCTGCGGCGCGTGCCCGCTTCCGCGCTCCGTGCGGGCGACGTGTACTTCACCAACGATCCCGAGGTCGGCGGCAACCACCTGCCGGACGTCAAAGCGATCACCCCAGTGTTCCACCGGGGAGACCTTGTCGCGTTTGCCATCAACCTGGCCCACTGGCCGGATGTCGGCGGCGCGCGCCGGGGCAGCTATGTGGCGGCGGCCCGCGACCGCTACGCGGAGGGTCTGTGCATTCCCCCGGTGCCGCTGTTCGAGCGCGGAGAGCCGAACGAGACGATGCTCGAGATGGTGCTGGCGAACGTCCGCGGGCGGGAGGAGCGGCGGGGGGACATCCTCGCCCAGTACGCCGCGAACGCGGTGGCCGCGGCGCGCCTCGGGGAGATGTTCGACCGCTTCGGCGCGGAGACGGTCCGGGCGTGCCTGGGCCGGTTTCTCGACGAGTCGGAAGGGCTGATGCGGGCGGCGATCGCCGCTCTGCCGGCCGGCGAGTACGCGGGCGAGGATTGGCTCGACGACGACGGCGCCGGGGAGGGGCCGGTCCGCATCACCGCCCGCGTCCGTCCGGCCGGTGATGCGCTCGACGTCGACTTTGAGGGCACCGCGCCGGAGACGCGGGGGCCCCTCAACGCCACCCGGTTCGTGACCGCGTCGGCCGTGTTCTACGCCGTCCGGGCGCTCTTGGGCCCCGAGATTCCCGCCAACGCCGGCTGCTACCGGCCCATTCGCCTGCGCATCCCCGAGGGGTGCGTGCTCAACCCCGGGCCGGAGGCACCCCGGGTCGGCGGCAACCACGAGACCTCGCAGCGCGTCGTCGACGCGCTCCTCCGCGCGCTCGCCCCGGTGCTCCCGAACCGGATCGTCGCCGGCGGTCCGGGGACCTCGGGCCTGGTGATGCTCGCCGGGCGCCACGACGACGGCCGTCCGTTCGTGCTGTACGAGGTGCACGGCGGCGGCGAGGGCGCGGGCCGGGACCGGGACGGCACCAACGCCGTGCGGGTGCACATGAGCAACGTGATGAATACGCCGGTCGAGGTGATCGAGAGCGAGTACCCGCTGCGGGTCGAGTGCTGCGAGTTGCGCCCCGGCAGCGGCGGCCGCGGCCGGCATCGGGGCGGGCTTGGGCTGCGCCGATCGTACCGGGTGCTCTGCGAGCACGCGGAGCTGTCCACGATGGTCGAGCGGATGCGCGTGCCGCCGTGGGGGGTGTTCGGCGGCGCGGACGGAGCGCCGTTCCGGGTGGCCTGCGACCGCGCGGGCGGGCAGATCGCGATCGGCGGAAAGGAGAACCGTGACCTCCACCGGGGCGACCTGATCGTGCTGGAGAGCTCCGGCGGGGGCGGGTACGGACCGCCGGAGGAACGCCCGGCGGCGCTGCGCGAGGCGGACCTGCGGAACGGATACGTGACGGCGGGCGATGGGGGGGAGACCAGGTGAGGCTTGCGGATCGGGTAGCGATCGTCACCGGTGCCGCCAAGGGTATGGGCGACGCGATCTGCGCCGCGCTCGCCGGCGAGGGGGCGCATGTCGTCGCGGCCGCGCGCGAGGCCGGCCCGCTCGCGGCGCTGGTCGAGCGGCTCGAGCATCTGGAAGGGGGCCCCGGCTCACGCCCCGTCTCGCGCGGGGCAGGCGAGGCAGGCGGGGCAGGCCACCGCCACCTCGCGGTGCCCGCCGACGTGACGCGGGAGGATCAGGTGTCGGCGCTCGCCCGCCGGGCGCGCGCTGAGTTCGGCCGGATCGACATCCTGGTGAACGCGGCCGGTGTGATCGGTCCGATTGAGACGCCCCTGTACCAGATCGCGCCCGAGGAGTGGGACCAGGTACTGGCCGTGAATCTTCGCGGCGTCTTTCTCTGCTGCCGGGCCGTCGTCCCGACGATGATGGAGCAGCGGTACGGCAAGATCGTCAACATCGCCGGGACCTCGGGGCTGCGCGGCTATCGCAATCGCGCCGCCTATTCGGCGTCGAAGTGGGCGGTCCGCGGACTGACCCGCACGCTGGCCCTCGAGGCCGGTCCCTACAACGTGAACGTGAATGCGATCTGTCCCGGCGTCGTCGAGGGCGAGCGCATGCGGACCATCATCGGGGAGAAGGCCCGGGTGCGGGACACGACGCCCGAGGCGGTCTTCGACGAGTACGTCCGGGAGATGGCCCTGCGCCGGTTCTCCGACGAATCGGACGTCGCGCACACCGTCGTATTCCTCGCCTCGGACGAAAGCCGGCAGATCACCGGCCACGATCTGGTCGTCGACGGCGGCTGGGACGTCTAGGGATGCCGGCGGCGCCGTTCGACTACCATGTTCCGGCGACGCTGGCCGAGGCGCTGTCGCTCCTCGGATCCCTCGGCGAGGAGGCGAAGGTGCTGGCCGGCGGACAGAGTCTCGTGCCGCTGCTCACGCTGCGCCTGGCGCGCCCGCGGGCGGTCGTGGACATTTACGGCCTCGACGAGTTGCGGGCCGTGCGCCGGGACGGCGACACGCTCGAGATCGGCGCGCTCGTCCGCCACCGGGCGCTCGAGCGCGGCGACGGACCGCTGGCGGAGTGCCCGCTGCTCCAGGAGGCGGCGGCGCTCATCGGCAACGTGCGGGTGCGCACGATGGGGACGATCGGCGGCAGCCTGGCGCATGCCGACCCCGCGGCGGAGTGGCCCGCGGTCGTGCGCGCGCTCGACGGGATCGCCGTCGTCCGGGGTCCCGGCGGCGGGCGCGAGATCCCGGCGGCGGAGTTCTTCACCGGCCTGCTCACCACCGCGCTTCGCGCCGACGAGCTGCTGGTCGCCGTGCGGCTGCCCGTGCCGGCCGGCCGGACCGGCTACGCCGTGGAGGAATTCACCCGGCGCGCCGGCGACTTCGCCATTGTCGCGGCGGTCGCCGTCGTCGAGCTGGATGCCCGCGGACAGACGGCCCGCGCCCGCGTGGCGATCGCCGGGGCCGGGCCGGCGCCGGTGCGGTTGCTCGCGGCGGAGCGCGCCCTGGCCGGGGCCGACTCGTCGGAGGAGACGTTCCGGCGCGCCGTGACGGATCATCCACTGGAGATCGAGCCGGAGAGCGACGTGCACGCGTCGGCCGACTACCGCCGGCACCTGACCCGCGTGATGGCCCGGCGGGCTCTCGTGCGGGCGGCAGCGCAGGCGGCGAAGGGAGCGGGACCGTGACCGAGCTGAGGATCGCCTTCACCCTGAATGGAGACCGGCGCGAGGCGCGCGTCCTCGCGCACCAGACGCTGCTCGAGGTGCTGCGCGACGATCTCGGCGCCATGGAAGTCAAGGAAGGGTGCGGCGAGGGCGTCTGCGGCACGTGCACCGTGCTGCTGGACGGGGAGCCGGTGAGCAGCTGCCTGGTGCTCGCCGCCCGCGTCGCGGACAAGAGCGTGACGACGCTGCGCGGGCTCGCGCCCGCCGGGCGCCTGCACCCGCTGCAGGAGGCGTTCGTCGCCCACGGCGCGGCGCAGTGCGGATTTTGCACGCCGGGGATCATCCTGACCGCGGACGCGTTCCTCCGGGAACACCGGCGGCCGACGCGCCAGGAGATCCGCCGGGCCATCGCCGGCAACCTGTGCCGGTGCACGGGCTACGCGAAGATCGTGGACGCGATCGAAGCCGCCGCCGGGACGATGGCGGCGTCCCGTGGCTGAGGGCCCGGCGGTCCTGCCGGCCGCACACCTCCGCGTCGTCGGCCGGACCATTGCGCGGCACGACGCCCGGGACAAAGTCCAGGCGCGGACGCTGTACGCCGCCGACTGGCAGATGCCGGGCATGCTGCACGGCGGCGTGCTGCGCTCCGTGTACCCGTCCGCCCGGATCCGCCGCCTCGACACCTCGCGCGCGGCCGCGCTGCCCGGCGTCGCCGCGGTGCTGACCGCCCACGACGTGCCGCGTAATACCCTGTGGACGGACGTGCCCGGTCAGACCAGCGAGGTCGGCGCCCTGCGGGCCCGGCTGCAGGTGCTCGCGGAGCGGGTCGTGCGATATCAGGGAGAGCCGGTGGCCCTGGTGGCGGCCGAGACGCCCGAGACGGTGCGGCGGGCGCTCGAAGCGATCGACGTCGACTACGAGGTCCAGCCGGGCGTGTTCGACTCGGCCGACGCGCTGCGTCCCGGCGCGCCCCAGGTGCACGAGGAGGGCAACCTCCTGGCGCGCTGGCACGCGGGATGCGGAGACGTCGAGCGGGCGCTCGCCGAGGCCGACGTGGTGGTGGAGCATACCTACCGCTGCCAGTTCATCGACCACGCCTACCTCGAGCCCGAGGCGGGGGTCGCGTGGGTGGACACCGACGGTGTACTGGTGATTCGGGTCTCCACCCAGGTGATCGAGCACTTTCGAGACGTCGCGGAGGCGCTCGCCCTTCCCCACAACAAAGTGCGGGTGATCGGCACGTACGTGGGGGGCGGCTTCGGCGGTAAGGAAGACGTGACCGTCGAGGTGTTCCTCGGTCTCCTCGCCCGCCGGACGGGCCGGCCGGTGCGGATGGTCTGGTCGCGTCAGGAGTCGCTCCTCGCCCGTCCCAAGCGTCATCCGTTTGTGCTGCACTATCGCACCGGGGCGTCGCGCGACGGCACGCTCCTGGCGCAGGCGGTGGATCTCCTGGCCGACTCGGGCGCCTACGCCTACCTCAGCGCCCTCGTGCTGATGTACGCGACCGTCACCGCCGCCGGGCCCTATCGGGTGCCCAACGTCGCGGTGGACGCGCGCGCCGCATACACGAACAACCCGCCGACGAGCGCGATGCGGGGATTCGGGGCCATGCAGATGGTGTTCGGCTACGAGTCGCAGATGGACCGGCTGGCGCGGCGCCTGGGACTGGACCCCGTCGCGGTGCGCGTGCAGAACGCGCTCCGCAAGGGCGACCGGCTTCCGATCGGCCAGGAACTGGACACGCACGTCGCGGTGGCGGAGGCGGCGCAGCGCGCCTGGGCGGCGCTCGGTCCGCGCCGCGCCCCTCGAACGCCATCCCATCGCGCCGGCCGCGGCCTGGCCTGCAACATCCAGCCCTACGGCCGCATCGTCTGGCTGCACGACTGGGCGAGCGCGTGGGTCGGGTTCGAGATGGACGGGAGCGTGGTCGTCCGGACGGGCGTCCCCGACGTCGGCGGCGGTCAGGCGTCCTCCCTGTGCCAGATCGCCGCCGAGATCCTCGGGGTCGAGCCCGACGCGGTGTCCGTGCACGTCGGCGACAGCGCGCTGACGCCGCTCGCCGGCACGACGACGGCCACGCGCCAGCTCTACATGTCGGGCAACGCCGTGCTCCAAGCGGCCACCGAGCTGCGGAGGCAGATCCTGCCGGTGGCCGCGCAGATGCTCGAGACGCCGTCCGACCGGGTCGACCTTCGCGACGGCGGCGCCGCCGAGTCCGGCGGCCGGCGCGTCCCGCTGGCCGAGGTGGTGCGGGAATGCGCGCGCCGCGGGGTCGCACGGAGCCACCTGGGCGTGTATCACGCCCCGGCCGGCGACCCGGTCGATCTCGAGCGCGGCGGCGGCCGGATCTTCCCCGACTTCACCTTCGGGGCCCACGCGGTCGACGTGGAGGTGGACACGGAGACCGGCGCCGTCGCCGTCGTCCGGCACGCGGCGTGCCACGACGTCGGTCGCGCCGTCAACCCCCAAAGCGTCGAGGGGCAGATTCAAGGCGGCGCCGTGATGGGGCTGGGGTACGCGCTGATGGAGGAAGTCGTGGTCGATCGGGGCGTCAACCTGTCCACCAATTTTGCCGGCTACCTGATCCCGACCTCGCTCGACGTCCCGGACGTCGAACCGATCGTGCTCGAATCGGGAGACGGCCGGGGGCCGTTTGGGGCGCGGGGCATCGGCGAGCCGCCGATCGGGCCGCCGGCCGCGGCGATTGCGAACGCGATCGAAGACGCGGTGGGGGTGCGCATTACCGAGCTCCCGATCACGCCGGAGCGGGTGGCGCAGGCGCTGGCGCGCGGCGAGCGGCCCGTCCGCGGGCGCGAATGAAGGTCCTTGTCCTCGGCGGCGGCGTCATCGGCGTGGCGACGGCGTACTACCTCGCGCAGGACGGATGCGAGGTGGTCCTGGTCGAGCAGCGGGACGGGGTCGGGCAGGAAGCCAGCGGCGGCAACGCGGGCATCGTCGCGGCGGGCCACGCATTTGCCTGGGCGTCTCCGGGGGCGCCGGCCATGCTGCTCCGGTCGCTTCTCGGACAGCAAACCGCGATCCGCGTGAGGCTGCGGCCCGATCCCCGGCTGTACTCCTGGGGCCTGCGCTTCCTCCGCGAATGCACGGCCGGCCGCGCGCGCCGCAACACGCTCGTGAAGCTGAGGCTGTGCCAGTACAGCCAGGCGGTGATGGCCGAGCTCGTGCGCCGGGAGGGGATTGCCTACCACGCGATTGCCCGCGGGGCCTTGTACCTCTGCCGCGACGCGGCCGAACTCGAGGCCGGCGTGAAGAAGATGCGCCTTCTGGCCGAGCACGGGCAGCGGCAGGAAGTGCTCGACCCCGACGCGGTGGCGAAGCTCGATCCGGTCTTCGAGCCGGTCAGGCACAAGATCGCCGGCGCCGTGCTCGACCTGACCGACTCGAGCGGCGACTCCCGGTTGTTCACGGAAGAGTTGGGACGCGTGTGCCGCGAGAAGCTCGGCGTGACGTTCCGGCTCGGCACCCGCGTGCGAGCGTTGCGCGCCGGCGGGGATCGCATCTCCGGTGTCCTGACCGACCGCGGCGTGTTGGCCGCCGATGCCTACGTGCTGGCGCTCGGCGTCTCGAGTCCCATCATCGCCCGCACGGTGGGCGCACGGCTGCCGATCTATCCCGCCAAGGGGTACTCATCGACCTTTCCCCTGCGGCCGGGCGGGCTTGCGCCCAGCGTCCCGGGTGTCGACGAACGCTGGCTCGTGGCGTGGTCCCGGATGGGCGACCGGCTGCGGCTGACGTCCACCGCCGAATTCGCCGGGTACGACTGGAGCTGGAGCCCGCGGAACTTTGCGAACATCCAACGGCTGGCGCGCGATCTGTTTCCCGACGCCGCCGACTACACGCGCGGGGAGTACCGCGCCTGCCTGCGGCCGATGACGCCGGGCGGTCCGCCGGTGCTCGGAGCGGGCCGCCACCGCAACCTCTTCTTCAACTCGGGCCACGGGCACTTGGGGTGGACGATGGCATGCGGCTCGGCCCGGATCGTCGCCGATCTCGTCGCGGGCCGCGCGCCGGCGCACGATCTCGAGGGGCTGTCGCCCCGGACGTTCGCGCCGGTCCCCCGGGTGGAGCCGGTCAACGGCGCCGCGTTCTAGCCCACGCCGGGCGCCTGGATGGCCGCGCCCTTGCCGGTCGGTTCCACCTCGTACACCACGACCCCGAGCTGCGTGGGGTTGAAGGCGTTGCAGGGGTTCCGCTCCTGCGGGCAGTTTGAGATCGCGATGAGCAGATCGACGTTGGCGCGCACGTCGAGGTAGTCCCCGGGCTTCGATTCCGGCTCCTGGATGCCGGTCCGCCCTTCGGCCGAGATCGGGGTGTTCATGAAGACGTTGAAGGAGTAGGGGATTTCGGCCGGCGGAATCCCGTAGGGCTTGAGCACCCGCTCGAAGTTGCTGCGGCAGTTGGGCGTGCCGCGCACCCCGTAGCGGAACGCGTTTGTTTGCTCGCTGCAGGATCCGCTGATCAGGTCGTGGACGCCGCAGGTGTCGGCCGTGATCGTCATGAGCCGCGTCGCCTTCGTGGAGTACAGGTGGTGGCCCGTCGTGAGGAACAGGGTGCCGTTGAGCAACTGCGTGTTCTCGGGGGAGAGCTTGTCGGCGAAATCGTGGAGGTTGAAGCAGATGAAGTCCGCCACCTGCTTCCCCTCGAGGTCCACGACGCGGCACACCTGCCCGGCCTTGATCGGAAACGCCGTGCCCCCGCGGGGCGGAATCGTTTCCTCAAAGGCGATCAACGACGGCGTGATCCCGGGATGCTCCACCGCGCCACCTCCGCAGATGCGTCTCCACGCGGCTGTTCTGGCGGGAAGGATTTGCCACCTTCTTCTGAGAAGGGCCGCGGGCACGTAGCGACGGGCGCCCCCAAGCAGGGGTCACGCGCCCGACCGCGGAGGGGGTGGGGGATGCGGAGCGTTCTTGCGGCGGCGGCGATGCTTGCGCTGCTGCTGTCCGTCACGGTTTCCGGCGTCGGCGCGCAGGCCGCGACGATCAAGATCGGGGTGCCGGTTCCGCTCTCGGGCGGCAACGCCAAGATGGGCAGCGATATCGTGCAGGCGGCGACGATGGCCGCGGATGAACAGAATGCCAAGGGCGGCGTCCTCGGGCGGAAGCTCGAGATCGTGTCGTTCGACGACGCCTGCGACGCGCAGCAGGCCGTGACGGCCGCGCACAAACTGATCGATGCCGGCGTGGTCGCGGTGGCCGGCGGCTACTGCTCGTCGGCGGCGATTCCGGCGAGCGCCGTGTATCACGACGCGGGGGTCGCGTTCGTGGCGGACGCGTCCAGCAACCCCAAGCTCACCGACCAGGGGTTCGAGAACGTGTTCCGGGTCATCGGCCGTGACGACCAGCAGGGTCCCTACGCCGCCGGCTTCATGACGAAGGAGCTTCACGCGAAGAAGATCGCGATCATCCACGACAACACGCTCTACGCCAAGGGCTTGGCCACGGCTACCCAGGACGCCCTCAAGAAGATGTCGGGCGTGCAGGTCGTCTTCTTCGACGCGATCACGCCGGGTGAAAAGGACTTCTCGGCCGCGCTGACCAAGGTGAAGAGCCTCAACCCCGACGTCACGTACTTCACCGGGTACTACCCCGAAGGCGGCCTGGTCGCCAAGCAGTTCAAGGATCTGGGCGTCTCCGGGAAGTTCATGGCCGGCGACGCGAACAACGACCCCACGTTCATCAAGGAGGCCGGCCCAGCATCCACGGGAGTCTACATCACGTCGACCCCGCTGCCGCAGGACCAGTCAACGGCCAAGTCGTTCATCGCCCGCTACACGAAGCGGTGGAAGGCGGATCCGGGCCCGTACTCGGCGCTCGAGTACGATGCCGTGGGCGTGGTGATCAACGCGATGCAGCGGGCCAAGAGTGCGAACCGCGCGTCCATCATCAAGGCCCTCGCGGCCACCACGGCCTATCAAGGCGCCACGGGGAAGATCGCCTTCGACAAGAAGGGCGACCGGACGAGCGTGCTCTACATCACGTACATTATCAAGGGCGACAAGTTCGTGCCCACCGGAATGTGAGGTCTTCGTAGCGTCGCGGGGCCGTCTCTTGCGAGAGGCGGCCCCGACTGCCCCTGTCCCGCGGGACGCGGGACCACCGTCCTAGGTCTATGGACATCGCCCTGCAACAGCTGGTCAACGGGCTGACGGTCGGGGCGTTCTATGCCCTGATCGCGCTCGGGTACACCATGGTGTACGGCATCATCCGCCTCATTAACTTCGCGCACGGCGACATTTACGCGGTCGGCGCGTTCCTCGGGCTGTCGACGTACGGGCTGATGGCGCTCCTGCATATCGAGAACGCGCTCCTGACCACCCTGCTGGCGTTGATCGTGTCGATGGGCTGCACCGGGCTGCTCGGGATGCTGATGTACCGCCTGGCCTATCGCCCGCTGCTGCACGCGCGCCTCTCGATCCTCATTTCGGCGATCGGCGCCTCGTTGACGCTGGAGTACGGCCTCCTCCTCATCTACAGCCCGTCGTTTCTCGTCTACCCGCACCTGTTCGGCCGCGAGGGCCCGTCGTTCGCCGGCATCGGCATCTCGTGGCTCCAGGTCCTGATCTTCGTGTCGAGCCTCGTGCTGATGGCCGCGCTGTACGTCGTGGTGCATCGCACGAAGACCGGGATGGCGATGCGGGCGCTGGCGATCAACCAGGACGCGGCGCGTCTGATGGGCATCAACGTCAACCGGGTCATCGGTCTGACGTTCTTCATGGGATCCACGCTGGCCGCGTTCGCCGGCGTCCTGACCGGCCTCTACTACTCCCAGATCTCATTCCTGATGGGCTTCCTGATCGGGCTCAAGGCATTTACGGCCGCCGTGCTCGGCGGCATCGGCAACATTCCCGGCGCCGTCCTCGGCGGATTCCTGCTCGGGATCCTCGAGAGCCTGGCGGCCGGCTATTATTCCAGCCGGTGGAAGGACGTCGTCGCCTTCGCCATCCTCATCATCATCCTGGTGGTGCGGCCCCGGGGACTCCTCGGTGAACGCGTGGTCGAGCGGATGTGAACCTCCGCCCCGATCCGTCGCGCCCCCTGTATCAGACCGCGCTGACCGGAGCGGCCGTCCTGGCGGCGATCGCACTACCCGTGTTCGGCACGCCTTATCTGATCGACGTCGGGACGCTCGTCCTCGTCTACGTGATGCTCGGCCTCGGCCTCAACGTCGTGGTCGGGTTTGCCGGCCTGCTGGACCTCGGCTACGCGGCGTTCTTCGCGATCGGCGCCTACACGACGGCATACTTCATGGTCAACACGCACATGTCGTTCTGGCTCACGCTCCCGATCGCCGCCTGCTTCACCGCCGTCTCCGGCGTCATCATCGGCGCGCCCACGCTCAGGATGCGCAGCGACTATCTGGCGATCGTCACGCTGGGTTTCGGCGAGATCGTCCGCATCGCCGCCACGAATCTCACGTTTACCGGCGGGCCGGAGGGCATTTACGGCATTCCCCACGCGAAGATCGGCGCGCTCGTCGTGCGGTCGCCGCAGGCGCTGTACTTTCTCGGGATGGCGTTCGCGCTCGTCGTCCTCATCGGTAGTTATAATCTTTCCACGTCGCGGCTGGGACGCGCCTGGCTCGCCATCCGGGAGGACGAGGCCGCCGCCCAGGCGGCCGGCATCAATACCGTGTACTTCAAGTTGCTGGCCTACGTCCTGGGGGCCATCTTCGCCGGCGCGGCCGGCTCGTTCTTTGCGGCGAAGCTCACGGCGATCAACCCGTCGAGCTTCACGTTCATTCAATCCGTGACCATCCTCATGGTCATCATTCTGGGCGGCCGGGGGAGCCTGCCGGGCGTGATCCTGGGCGCCGCCGTCATCATCATCCTGCCCGAGGTGCTCCGCGCGTTCGATCAGGTCCGGATGCTCGCGTTCGGAATCGGCCTCATCGTCATGATGCTGCTGCGGCCGCAGGGACTGTGGCCCAGCCGCTACGGCCGCATCGAGCAACTGGCCGTCGAGCGCTCGGAGGCGGAGGCCGCGGCCGGGGTCTCCGCGGGCGGCGCGTCTGCGGCCGATTCGGCGGCGTCGGGAGCCCCGTCATGACCGCCGCGTTTCCCCCGCCGGCGGACCAGCCGCCGGCCACGATGAAATCACAGCCGGCGGACCAGCCGCCGGCCCTGGAGACCGGCGCCGTTCTGGACGTCGAGCACCTCACGATGCGCTTCGGCGGCCTGGTCGCCGTGAGCGATGTGTCGTTGACCGTCCGGTCCCGGGAGATCCTGAGCATCATCGGTCCCAACGGCGCCGGGAAGACGACCGTGTTCAACTGCATCACCGGATTTCTGCGCCCCACCTCGGGCCGGATCACCTTCGAGGGGAAGAACCTCACGGGGCTGCGTCCCGATCTCGTGGTCAGGCACGGGATCGCGCGCACCTTCCAGATGATCCGCCTGTTTCCCGATCTCGGCGTGGATGAGAACGTGATGATCGGCCTCCACGGCCGGATCCGCGCGGGCACCCTCGACTCGCTGCTGCACACGCCCCTGCACCGGCGGGAGGAGGCGTGGGTCCGCGAGGAGACGCGCCAGGGCCTGGCGTTCGTTGGACTGGAGGGTCATGCGCGCCGGCAGGCGCGTGAGCTGGCCTACGGCAACCAGCGGCGCCTCGAGATCGCCCGGGCGCTTGCGACCGGTCCGCGCCTCTTGATCCTCGACGAACCGGCGAGCGGCATGAACCCCGCGGAAAAAGCCGGGCTCGTGCAGCTCGTCGCCCGGATCCGCGACTCCGGCGTCACGGTGCTGCTGATCGAGCACGACATGAGCGTCGTCATGGGGATCAGCGACCGGATCATCGTGCTGGACCACGGCGTCCAGATCGCCGAGGGCGTTCCGGACGAGATCCAGCGCGATCCCAAGGTGATCGAGGCCTACCTCGGCCGGGAGGACGCGGAGTGAGTCTCCTCGAGGTGCGCGACGTCGTCACCGCGTACGGCAGCATCGAGGCGCTGCACGGGCCGTCCTTTCACGTCGACGAGGGGGAGATCGTCGCGCTCCTGGGCGCCAACGGCGCCGGCAAGACGACCGCGCTGCGCACGATCTCCGGCCTCCTGCGGCCGCGGTCCGGCGAGGTGCACTTCGCCGGAGAGCGGATCGACACCCGGCCGGCGCATGAGATCGTCGGCCTGGGCCTGACGCAGGTCCCGGAAGGACGGTGGATCTTCACGCTGATGACGGTCGAGGAGAATCTTCGGCTCGGCGCCTACATCGAGCGGCGCCTGCCGCGGGGCGCCCTCGACCGCGTCTTTGCGTTGTTTCCCCGTCTCGCGGAGCGGCGCGGGCAGCTGGCGGGCACGCTATCGGGGGGCGAACAGCAGATGCTGGCCATGGCGCGCGCGCTCATGACGAGGCCGCGGCTGCTTCTGCTCGACGAACCCTCGATGGGCCTCGCGCCCGTGCTGGTCCATCTGATCTTTCAGAAGATCTCGGAGATCAATCGGGAGGGGACGACGGTCCTTCTCGTCGAGCAGAACGCCAGCGCCGCGCTGCGCCTGGCGCACCGCGCCTACGTCCTGGAGAACGGCCGCATCGCGCTCGAGGGGCCCGCCGCCGAGCTGGCGCGGAACGAGGCGGTCCGGCGCGCCTACCTGGGCATCGGGGCGCGCCCCCGCCCGTGATCCGGGAAGCGGTGGATCAACAGGCGCCGGCGCCTGACGAGTTTTCGTGGAGGTGGCACGTGGCAGAACCGCCCGCGCTGTACGATCACGGCCCCGGGACGCCGCTCGAGGTCGACAAGGCGTTCTACGGCCGGCTCGCCCAGGACGTGGAAGGGCGGACGCTCACCGAACGGTTCGTCATCCCGATCCGGTCCGGCCGGGCTTGGACGGTCCCGGCGGGGCACCTGTGCCGCATGATCACCGTCGACGGCCCGCAGGTCGGCGACTTCAACGCCTGGAACCGGCACAATCCCCGCGAGCGTTTCTGGGCCTCGCGCACCCGCCAGCTGCACGGCACGCATGTGACGGCCTTCGACCGACTGTGGTCGTGCCTGCCGTACCTGCGGCCGATGCTGACGATCACCGCGGACACGGTCAACTACCGGGTCGACGAGGACGGGGCCGGCTGCCACGACCTGTTGGGGACACGGTGCGATCCGTACGTGTATAAGATGCTGAACGGCGACGACTTCGATTTTTCGTGCCACTCCAACCTCACGCGCGCCGTCGCGCCGTATCATCTCACCGAACTGGACGTCCACGACGTCCTCAACGTGTTCATGGTGACCGGTCTGCGCAAGGACGGGCGGTACTTCGCGAAGGCATGCCCGGCGAAGAAGGGCGACTACCTCGAGTTTTTCGCGGAGATGGACCTGCTCTGCGCGCTCTCGACCTGCCCCGGCGGCGATCTCTCGGCGCCGATCATGGGCCCGCACCGCGGGGACCCGCTGTCCACCTGCCGGCCGCTCGCGGTGGAGGTGTTCCGGCCCGCGCCGCGGCTGCTCGAAGGCTGGGCGCCGCGTCCGCCCGTCGACTATCGGGGCGGGCACGGATTGCGTTCGCCCGAATCGGCCGGACGCTAGAGGAGTGCCGGAACCAAGACGGAAATTCCGACCAATCCGTTACATAGCACTCGGAGGTCAGTATGGCCCGCCGCGGGATGCGCTTTGGCATCTGCACGGATCAGAACCTGCCTTGGCCCACGCTCGTCGAACGGTGGCAGTACTTCGAGCGCCTCGGCTTCGACAGCATCTGGGACTGCGACCACCTGAACCAGCCGAGCAACCCAACAGGACCGTACTACGAGGGATGGACGCTGCTTGCCGCCCTCGCGGCGCGCACGGAGCGGATCCGCGTCGGCGTCCTAGTGAGCTGCAATACGTTCCGCCACCCCGGCCTACTCGCCCAAGAGGCGGTCACTGTCGACCACATTTCGAACGGCCGCCTCGAGCTAGGCTTCGGGGCCGGGTGGTTCGTCCCCGAGCATGAGCGCTTCGGCATTCCCTTTCCGCCGAGCGGCGAGCTGGTCGTTCGCTTCCGCGAAGCGGTACAGGTCCTCGACAGCCTCTTGCGCAACGAGACTACGCGCTTCGCCGGCAAGTACTATCAGCTTCAGGGAGCCTATGTGCGGCCGCGGCCGGTGCAGAAGCCACGCCCGCCGCTCACGCTCGGGGCCCACGGACCGCGAATGCTTCGGATCTGTGCCGAGTACGCAGACGCCTGGAACTCGTTCGGCACCGTGGAGGAGATTCGTGAGCGCAACCGGATTCTGGACGAGCAGTGCGCGGCAATCGGGCGGGATCCCCAGACGATCTGGCGGTCGTTTTACGGATGGGCGAGTCAGATGGCGAGTCAGCGACTGCCCGATCCGTGGTCGAGCGCGTCCGCGTTCCAAGAGATCGTTGGCCTGTACAGCGCGGTCGGGATCAACGAGTTCATCATCGATCAGCCGCGCCCCGAGCAGTTCGCGGTCCTTGAGCGGGTCGCGACTGACGTGATTCCCGAGCTGCGCTAGGCGAAGATCCGAAGCGACATCCTCGTCACGTGGTAGGCCGCCGCATCCTCGCATGACCGACGACACACGCGCGGAGCCACCCGCGGCGATCACGCCCGATCTCGTACCGGCGGACCTCGAGCGCCTCTGCTACTACATGATGCTCCAGCGGCTCGCCGAGGAGCGGGTCGTGAAGCTCTATCAGACGGGCCAGATCGTCGGCGCCTGCTTTACCGGCTGGGGGCACGAGGCGATCGCGGTCGGCGGCGCCGCGGCGCTGGGGCCGCACGACGTCGCGGCCACGCTGCACCGCGATCTCGGCGCGCGGCTCGTGCTGGGGATGCCGCTCGGCTACTACTTCGCCAATTTTCTCGGACGGACGGGCTCGCCGACGCGCGGCCGCGAGGGCAACCTGCACATCGGCGGCCTCGGGCCGCGCATCCTGCTCCACACCGACTTCGTCGGCGGCAACGTGCCCATCGCCGCCGGCGCCGCGCTCGGCTTCACCGTCCGCACGGAGCCGCGCGTCGCGATGGCGTTCTTCGGCGAGGGGACGCTCGCGACGGGCGAGTTCCACGAGGCGGCGAACCTCGCGGCCGTGCTGCGGCTGCCGCTGGTGCTCGTCTGCTGGAATAACCAGTTCGCGCTCTCCACGCCGCTTGCGCGCGAGGTCGTCGGACCGCTCGACGTCCGGATGGCCGGTTACGGCATGCACGCGTGCTCGATCGACGGCAACGACGCGCTGGCGGTGTACCGCGCCGCGCGCGAGGCGGTGGACCGCGCCCGAACCGGGGGCGGGCCGTCGTTCATCGAGGGGCGCACGATGCGGGTGCGGGGGCATTCCGAAGCCGACGACGCCTCGTACGTGCCGCGCCCGATGATCGAAGAGGGCCGCCGTCGCGACCCCGTCGAGCGGTTCGCCCGGTATCTCGTCGACGCCGGCGCGGCCACCGCGGCGCGACTCGAGGAACTGCGCGCCCAGGCGCTCGCGGAGGTGGACGAGGCGCAGGCCTGGGCGGAGGCGAGCCCGCCGCCCGACCCAGCGGAGCTCGAGCACGGCGTGTACTGCGAGGGCACGCCGTGGCCGTAATGACGTACCTCGAGGCGATCGCGGACGGGCTGCGCCGCGCGATGCGCGCGGACTCCTCCGTGATTCTCTTCGGCGAGGACGTCGGCGTCTACGGGGGCGCGTTCAAGCTGAGCAAGGGGTTCCTCGAGGAGTTCGGACCGTCCCGCGTGATCGACACGCCGATCAGCGAGGCGGCCATCGTGGGCGCGGCGGTCGGCGCGGCGCTCGTCGGCCTGCGTCCCGTCGTCGAGATGCAGTTCGCGGACTTCATCTCGAACGCATTCACTCAGATGGTCAACGTGGCCGCCACGTCCGCCTACCGGGCGGGCGGCTGCGTGCCGATGGTCGTGCGGGCGCCGTGCGGAGCCGGCACCCACGGCGGCCCGTTTCACTCGCAGTCGATCGAAGGCTACTTTTTTCACACGCCGGGGCTCAAAATCGTGATGCCGTCGACGCCCGCCGACGCGAAGGGCCTCCTGCTCGGGGCGATCGGCGATCCGAACCCCGTCCTGTACCTGGAGCACAAGGCGCTGTATCGGTCGCAGCGCGGACCCGTCGAGGACGGCCTGATGATCGAGCCCCTCGGCCGCGCCGCGGTGCGCCGGCCCGGCCGGCATCTCACGCTCCTGACCTACGGGATGATGGCGCACCGGAGCCTCGAGGCCGCGGAGCGGGCCGCCGCGGACGGCATCGCGGCGGAGGTGATCGACCTGCGGACGCTCCTGCCGCTCGACCTCGAGACGATCGCCGAGTCCGTCGGGCGGACGAGCCGCGTGCTCATCGTTCACGAGGACCGGCTGCGGGGCGGGATCGGCGCGGAGATCGCCGCCTATCTCGGCGAGCATCTGTTCACGTCGCTCGACGCTCCGATCTCACGCATCGGCGCGCCCGATACGCCGGTGCCGTACGCGCCGCCGCTCGAGACGGCCTATCTGCCGAGCGTCGACCGCATCTTCGAAGCGATCACGCGCCTCGCCCGCTGGTAACGGCGTGGGCACCGGCTCCGCGGCCGTCCCGCCCCGCGCAGCCCGGGGTTCAGCCGAGAAAGACGCGCGCCGGATCGAGGCCGCGGACGAGCGCGAGCTCCTGCCCGGTCGGCGCCGCGAGGCGCCGGATGTCCGAGGCGACCTCCAGCTCGAATCCCGTCTGTTCGCGAACCTGCTCGCCCTCCACGCCCGGCTGCAGCGCCGCAAGGCGCATCCGTCCGGTCCCGGGGTCGAAGTCCAAGAGCGCGAGATCGGTGACGACGGCGGTGACCCGGCCGAAGAGCAGCCCGGCGCGACGCCGCCCGCCCTCCCCGTCGACCTGACCGGGGCTCGTCACGAAGTCGAGCCGCTCGACGAACCGGCGCCGCTCGTGCCGCGTGACGATCATGATCTCGCGGCAGAGGCAGGCGATGTCGCAGGCACCGCCGCTGCCCGGGAGGCGCACCTTGGGCCGCTCGACCGTGCCGATGACGCTCGTGTTGATGTTGCCGTAGGGATCGATCTGCGCGCCGCCGAGGAAGCCGTAATCGAAATAGCCGCGCTGCGCGTACAGGAAGATTTGCGTGATCGACGGCAGCGCCACGGCCCGGCGCGCTGCCCGCATCTCGTTCGTGGAGATCGGCAGCCGCCCCGGCTCCACCTCCAGTCCGATCGACCCGCCTTCCACGACGACCGTCAGGCCGGGGGCGTGCGTCACGCGCGCGAGCGCCGACGCGAGCAGCGGAATGCCCACCCCGGCGAACACGACTTTGCCGTTCGCGAGCAGCCGGCTCGCCGACACCGCGAGCAGCTCGGACGGGGCGTAGGGCGCGTTCACCGGCCGGTCAGCTCCTCCGCCGCCCGGCGCTGCCGGGCCAGTTGCGCGGCGTTGAACTTGCTCAGGTACGCCTCCGGGGTCGGCGGTCCGTACACGTACTCGTCGAGATACGCGCGCGCCGCGGCGACGCCGTCCGCACCGACCCGCCGGGCGTAGGCGTCGATGTGTTCGAGGTCCGCCTCGTACAGGCCGTAGCATTCGTGCGGGTAGGCGCCGTAGGGCGCCTCGACGACCGCATCGACGGCGAAGAACGGGATGACCGTACGGTCGGCGGTGCGCCGGATCTCGTCGGGATCCACGATCTCTTCTGCGGTGAGAATGACGGTCTGGGCGGCCGCGGCGATGTCCGCATCCATGTGGGGATAGCCGTCGATCTGCGCGTTGCCGAAGCGGTCGGCGCGGTGGACGTGAATCAGCGCGACGTCGGGAAAGAGCGCCGGGACGAGGCAGAGCTGTTCGCCCGTGAACGGGCATGTCATCGTCTTGGCGCCGGTGGTGCGGAGCAGGTCGGAGCCGAGCATCGAGAGCGTGGGGAGAAACGGGACGCCCATCGCCCCCGCGTGGTAGCGTAGGCCGATCGCGAGATGGCTCCACTCTTCGTAGCGGGCCTGCCCGCCCTCGACGAACTCGCGGACAATGCGCGACAGTCCCCACGGCAGGCCGATCCCGACCCAGCTCGTGACGATCTCGCGGCTGGCCCCCGCGGCCAGAAAGAGCTCGCCCTCGTAGCACATCAGGCTGCGGGACAGCACGACGCCGCGGCGGCGCCGGCGCAGGACTTCCCGCAGCAGCAGCGTCGGCGTCCGGGAGTAAAGACAACCGCCGATGGCGAGGTGATCGCCGTCGCGCACGAGCCCGGCGGCATCGGCGATCGGCATCCGCTTGTCCCGCGGCGGCCGCGCTTTGGCTTCGAGCCGCCGGCGGGCCTCGACGAAGGTCACGGCCGGCCGGCCCGGGTCAGGCATGCACCGGCCTCGCACCCGGCCGCAGGCGCGGCACGACCTCGCGCGCGATCACGTCGAGCTGCTCCGTCCGGTAGTCGCACGGGATGAGGACGACGTGCTCGACGCCGGCCTCGAGGTGCGCGGCGAGCTGCTCGGCGCACTGCGCCGGCGTTCCCCGGACGGCGCTGTCCGGGGTCGACTCGCTCCACGGCGCGACGTCGAAGTACCGGGCGATGAAGTCCCGGACGCGCCGGTCGGCCTCCTCGAACGACGGTGCCACGCAGATGGGCAGCTGGCTTACGGTCCGCAGTTCCGCCGGATCGCGCCCCAGCTCCTCGGCGAACGCCCGGATCTTGGCCCACGCGGTACGAAAGCTCGCCGGCGTGTAGAAGTATGTCAGCCAACCGTCGCCGTGCCGGGCGACGCGGCGGAGGACCCGGTCGACGTAGCCGCCGATCAGCATGGGCGGGTGCGGCCGCTGGACCGGCTTCGGCAACATCGCGGCGCGCTTGAAGACGTAGTCACCGATCGCGCCGTCGACCTGCTCCTCGGTCCACAGCCGCCGCAGGACCTCGAGATTGCGCACGAACGTCTTGCCGCGGTCCGCGAACGAGATGCCGCACGCCTGGAACTCCCGCTCGTACCAGCCGGCCGCGAGCCCGAGCACCAGACGTCCCTTGGAGATCTGGTCGAGGCTCGCCAGTTCCTTCGCGAGGACCACGGGGTTGCGCAGCGGCAACACGAGCACCCCGATGCCCAGCTGGATCCGCCTCGTCGTCGCCGCGACCGCGGTGAGGGTCGCGAGCGACTCGAGAAACGGGACCGGCCGCTTGGTGCCGAGCAGGATGTGGTCCCACGCCCACACGGAGGTGAAGCCGAGTGATTCGGCGTGCGCCGCGTAGGCGAGGATCCCGTCGACGCTGGGAGCGCCGGGCGCGGGACAGAAGTTCTCCAGCGCGACCCCGAACTGTGGCTCCCGCATCACGGTTCCTCCTTCGCGTCCCCGTCCGGCGCTCCGCCGCGCCGGTGTTGATTGCATGGCGGCCGGTCGCGGGCGTCCATCGCGACGAGCACGCGCTCCGGCGTCATCGGCAGCTCCCGGAGCCGCACACCGACGGCGTCCTCGATCGCGCTCGCCACGGCGGCCGGCGGCGGTCCGGTGGGCGGCTCGCCGATCCCGCGCGCCCCAAACGGGCCTTTCCCCTCGCCGGACTGGACGACCAGCGCCTGTACGTCCGGCAGGTCGAGGGCGGTGGGAATCAGGTAGGCCGCAAACAACGTGGTCAGGTTGTTGCCGTTCTCGACCGCGACTTCCTCCGTGAGCGCCTGGCCGATCCCCATCGCCGCGCCGCCCTGGATCTGACCCTCGACGCTCTGCGGGTTGATCGCCCGGCCGACGTCGTGGCACGCCGCGTATTTGAGGACGCGGACCGCACCGGTCTCGGCATCCACCTCGGCTTCCACGGCGTGGCATCCGAACGTGTAGTCGGGGAACGTCCGCCCCTGGCCGGTCTCGAGATCCACGGGCGGCGAGTGCTCCGCGTGAAAGGTCGCGAGGTGGGACGTCGGCACGCCGCGCCGGCCGCATTCGGCGATCACCTGGGCCAGCGTGACGCGCCGCTGCGCGCTGCCGGCGACCCCGACGTGGTCGTCGGCGAAGTCCAGGTCGGCCTCGGAGGCCTCCAGCAACGCGGCGGCCACGGGGGCCACCAGCGCCCGCAACTCGCGGGCGGTGCGGAGCACCGCGTTCCCCGACATGTAGAGCTGGCGCGTGGCGAACGTCCCGCCCGCGAGCGGGGTGAGGGCGCTGTCGCCGAAGTGGACGGTGACGCGGTCGAGCGACGCGCCCAGGATTTCGGATGCGATCTGCGCGAGCGCCGCCGTCTGCCCGCCGCCGAGGTCCGGCACGCCGGACCGGATCACCAGCGACCCGTCGGCCTCGAACCCGAGCCACGCGCCCGAGCGATCCCGGAACCAGACCGTGCGGCCGTACGGTTGGATGTTGCAGGAGAATCCCCGTCCGACCCGCGCCGACGGGCCGGACGGCCGGCTCCGCTCGCCGAGGGCGGCCGTCGCGCGGCGCACGAGATCGGGAAGCGCGACGTGGGTCTCCACGGCTTCCCCGGTGGGGAGGCGATCGCCCTTCTTGAGGAAGTTGCGGGCCCGAATCTCCTCCCGCGGGAGGCCGAGCCGCTCCGCGAGCGCGTCCATCTGCGATTCGTAGGCAAACGTGACCTGCATCGCGCCGAATCCACGCATGGCGCTGGACGGCACGTTGTTGGTGAACGCGGCCTTCGCGTCGATGCGGACGTGGGGCACCCTGTACGGGCCCGCGCCGGCGACCAGCGCCGCGAACAGCACGCGGGGACTGAGGAGGGGATACGGGCCGGCGTCGGCGATCAGCTCAATCTCGTGGGCCGTGAGGCGGCCGTCGCGGCGGGCGCCGCTCTTGTACCGCATCGTGAACGGGTGCCGCTTCGGCCGGGCGAGCAGGGAGTCGTGCCGGCTCCAGATCATGCGGACCGGGCGGCCCGTCTTCCAGGCCAGCAGCGCCGCGTACGGTTCAACCGTCATGTCTTCCTTGCCGCCGAATCCGCCGCCGACGAACGGGGCGACCACCCGGACCCGGTTGTGCGGCAGCCCGAGCATCTCGGCGATCTCCCGGAAGTGCTCGATCACCTGGGACGACGAGCGGATGTTGATCACGCCGTGCGTGTCCGTCCAGGCGACGCCGGCTTCCGGCTCGAGGTACGCGTGGTCGACGCGTTGCGTGCGGTACGTGCGTTCGACGATGACGTCCGCCTGCCGAAACCCCTCCGCGACGTCGCCCCGCCGCAGCTTCCAGTGAATGAGCAGGTTGTGCTCCCGGTCGTCGTGCACCAGCGGCGCGTCCGGCCGCAGCGCGGCGCCGGCCTCGAACACCCCCGGGAGCGGCTCGTAGTCGACGTCGATGGCCTCCAGCGCCGCCTGGGCCTGCGCCTCGGACGCGGCGGCCACGATCGCCACGGGTTCGCCCTGATACCGCACGCGCCCCGCGGCCAGGACGGGCGTGGCGAACCGGAGGAGGCCCAGCCCCGTGGGGTCCTCGTCGACGGCGTTGTGCGGGACGTCGTCCGCGGTCAGCACCGCCGCGACGCCCGGCAGCGACCGGGCCCCGGACGTGTCGAGGCGTCGGATTCGCGCCGCCGCGTGGATCGACCGGAGGATGCGCCCGGCGAGCATGCCGGGCAGATGCCAGTCCGCGGCGTAGCGGGTGATCCCCTGAACCTTGTCCACCGCGTCGAATCGGGGCTCGGATCTGCCGACGACCCGATACGCTAGGCGGTGGCTATCCACGTGCCCATGGCCGCGACGTCGATGCCCGCCTGTTCCAGCATCCCGCGGAGGATTCGCGCCGCGGCCCGCGAGGGCGCGTGATCCCCGTGCAGACAGATCGTGTCCACCTGCACCTCCACGTCCGTCCCCTCGACGGCCGGGACGCGTCCGTCCCGCACAGCGCCGACCGCGCGACGGCACATCGCCTCGGGATCCGGCAGCATCGCGTCGGCGCGCCGCCGGCTCGCGAGGGTCCCGTCGGCCATGTAGGCTCGGTCCAGAAAGAATTCGCGCGCGACGGGGAGGCCGGCCGCCGCCGCGTGCGCGTGCAGGCGCGAGTGCGGGGTGGCCACGACGATGAGGTGGGGATCCAGGCGCTTGACCGCGGCGGCGATGGCTTCGGCCGTTCCGTCATCGACTTCGGCCACATTGTAGAGCGCGCCGTGCGGCTTGACGTGCTGCAGGCGGCCCCCGAACGCCTCGACCATGCCTTTGACCGCGGCCACCTGATACAGGACTAGGTTCTCGACCTCGTGAGGGACCAGGTCCATCTTGTGCCGTCCGAACCCGATGAGGTCGGGATAGCCGGGGTGGGCGCCGATCGCCACCCGGTGCCGCCGCAGCAGCTCCACCGACCGGCGGATCGTGCCGGGATCGCTGGCGTGAAAGCCGCAGGCGATGTGCGCCGACGTGAGATACGGCGCGATGTCGTCGTCCTGTCCCATCGGCCAGGGGCCCAGCGACTCGCCCATGTCCGCTGAGATGTCCACGCGGCGTCGCTCCATCGAAGGCCGACTACTTCGGCCCGCGCCGCGGCGGGCCCTCTCCCGCGCCCGGCAGGGCGAGCGCGCGCGCGGTGAGAACGCTTTCCCATTCCTATCTTGGTGGAGCGGGAGTCCTCGCGGATGGATTGGGAGCGCCGGCGGCATCCGGCAGAGAGCATTCTGGAGACGGCAGGGCTGACGCCGCTCGTGCGGCTTCGCCGCGTGGCCGAGCCGGCCACCGCCGCCGTGTTCGGCAAGCTCGAGTACTTCGGACCGAGCGGAAGCATCAAAGACCGCGTCCTGCCCTTTATCGTCGCGGAGGCGGAGCGCCGGGGGGAGCTGCGCCCCGGCATGATCCTCATCGAAGGGACGACCGGGAATACCGGGATCGCGACCGCGATGGTGGGGGCGGCCAAAGGCTACCGGGTCATCATCGTCATGCCCGAGGGCATGAGCCGGGAGCGGCAGCAGGTGATCCGGGCGTACGGTGCCGAGCTGGTGCTGACGCCCGGGGGCGAAAGCGACGTCGATCTCGTCCTGGACAAGGTTCGGCAGCTCAAGGCCCGATACGGCGGGACAATCTGGGAGGTCGGACAGTTCGTCAATCCGGACAACGTCCGCGCGCACGCGGACACGACCGGGCCCGAGATCTGGGAGCAGACGGACGGGCACCTCGACGCCTTCGTCGCCGCGCAGGGCACCGGCGGCACGCTCACCGGCGTGGCCGCGTACCTGAAGGGCCGGCGGCCGGACGTCCGGTGCTTCGCGGTGGAGCCGGCGGAGTGCGCGATCCTGTCGGGGCGCGGGTGGGGTCCGCACCGAATCGAAGGGATCGGGGACGGCTTCATCCCGGACGTGCTGGACCTCCGATGGGTCGACGGGGTGGTCACGGTGTCCTCGGATGAGGCGATCGCGATGGCGCGCCGTCTCGCGCGCGAGGAGGGGATCTTCTGCGGTATCTCCTCGGGGTGCAACGTGGCGGCCTGTCTGAAGCTCAGCCGGCGCTACCCGGAGCTCAAAACGATCGTGACGATGATCAACGACAACGGGCTGCGCTACCTCTCCACCGAGCTCACCGGGGAGGTCCCGGCCGCGGCGGTGCCGGAGCGGGAGCACGCGCCCCGGCCCGGCGACACCCGCCGGCTCGCCGCCAGGCGGCTCGTGGTCATTGAGTGACGGCGCGGCGGGCGCGGGGCGGAAGCCCGCCGTCGTCGTGCTCGCGGCCGCGCGCGGGCCGCGGCCGGTCGGGCTCGATCGTCTGGCGAAGGACGCGGCGATTCACTATGCGGTATCGGACCGGGCGCTCGCGCGGGGCCTCGCCGAGGCGGAAGTGCTCCTCGTGTGGGATTTTCGATCGGCGAAGCTGCGCGCGGCGTGGCCGGGCGCCCGGCGGCTGCGCTGGATCCACGTCGCGGGCGCCGGCGTCGACACCGTGTTGTTTCCCGAACTCGCGTCAAGCCGCGTCGTCCTGACCAATTCTCGGGGGGTCTTCGACCAGGCGATCGCCGAGTACGTGCTCGGGCTCATGCTGGTCTTCGCGAAGGATTTCTGGACCACGTTCGATCTGCAACGGCGCCGCGTGTGGCGGCACCGGGAAACCGAGCATCTGCGCGGGCAATCGGTGCTGATCGTGGGCGCAGGCGGGATCGGACGGACCATCGGCCGGCTGGCGTGTCGCGCGGGGATGCGGGTCGCGGGGGTCGCCCGGACGGCTCGGGCGTCCGACCCCGATCTCGGCCGGATCACGGCCGTGCGAAACCTTCCGGAGGTGGTGGGGCAGGCCGATTACGTGGTCATCGCGACGCCCCTCACGCCGGAGACGAAGGGGCTCTTCGGGGCGGCGGCCTTTCAACGGATGCGGCCGACCGCGCGGCTGATCAACGTGGGGCGCGGGCCCGTGGTGGACGAGGCCGCGCTCCTGCGGGCGCTTCGGTCGAAGCGGATCGCCGGCGCGGCGCTGGATGTCTTCATGCAGGAGCCGCTTCCCAAAGGCCATCCCTTCTGGGACGCGCCGGGACTGATCGTGTCGCCCCACATGTGCGGCGACTTCCGGGGGTGGACCGCCGCCTTGTCGGCGCTGTTCATGGAGAACTACCGCCGGTGGCGGCGCGCCGCGCCGTTGCTGAACGTCGTGGACAAAACGTTGGGCTTTGTGCCGAGCGGCGGCGCCGCCACCACGACGAGGAGCCGGAACCCGGATCCCGCGTCCCGTCCATTGACGTCCGGTGGATAGTCACTTCCCGCCGGAAAAGCCGCGAGGGGCCGGTCCTCAGGACCTGGCCCCTCGCCTGCTAACGATCGGTTCGTCTATTTGCCGCCTGCGCTGATGACCGCGGCGGTCACTACGATACCTGCCAGCCACCACACAACCCACTCCGGCATAGCGAGCCCACCTCCCTGTGTAATATCGGCTCAGCGTTATTGTTCCCCGTTCGGTCACGGGCAAAACTCCGTGGATCGCGCGGCGACACACGCGGTCCCGCGGGTGTCGGGCGGCGCGGCCGAGAAGTTCCCGTGGGTCGCGCCGTTCGCGATCGTCCTTCACCATGTCTTCACAAGGGGGTGGCCTCATGGCGAAGCGCCGTGTTGTTCTCGTCGGAGCCGCCGGCTACATCGCGCAGCGCATGTTCGCGGAGCTGCACGAGCGGTGGGACCTCGTCCCGATCGACGTGACGGAGACGACCCGGGACGGGACCCCCATTCCCGGGATCGTCGTCTGCGACTTGACGCGACCGAACCGCGACGAGTACCGCGGGCACTTCCGAGGCGCCGACGCCGTCATCCACTGCGGCTACATCAAGGCGCCGGACCCGGACGCGACGATGTGGCAGAACAACAGCGACGAGAAGTTCTGGGCCCAGCACCAGAACATCGCGCTCGCCTACAACGTCTACCGCACGGCGCTGGAGGAGGGCGTGCGCCGGGTCGTCGTCGCGAGCTCCAACCACGCCACGGACTACTACGAGCGGCTGATCTGGAACGGCCGGATGGAGATGGTCACGCCGGATCTGCCGCCGCGCTCCGACAATTTCTACGGCTGGGCCAAGGCGGCCTACGAGCTCCTCGGCTTCGTCTTTGCCACCGGCCGCGTCGGCGACCGCCACCTCGAAGTCGTGCAGTGGCGCATCGGGGGCCCGCGCGACGACGATATCGACCGCGTGAGTCCCGGGGATACGGCCACGATGCACCGCGCGCTCGGCGCGTTTCTCTCCCGGCGCGACCAGGTGCAGCAGGCGATCCGCATGGTCGAGACCGAGCACATCGCCGACGAGCACGGCGTGCCGTTCCTGATCGTCTACGGCATCAGCGGCAACACGCACCGGTTCTGGAGCATCGCCAACGCGCGCGACAAGCTCGGCTACGTCCCGGAGGACGACAGCCAGGCGCTGTTCATGGACAAGATCGCGGCGATCGTCGGGGCCGAGATTCCGCCCGCATGACCGCCGGCGGTCATCCCCGCAGCGCCGGCGCGATCGCGAGGACGGTGACGTCGAGCCACCCGCGCGGCGTGACGCGCGCGTGCTCGCCCGGCCGGACCAGCACCGTCGTCGCCTCCGACTCCACGATCGCCGGCCCGTCGATCGTGGCGCCGGCCCGGAGGGCGTCCCACCGATGGACGGGCGCGTCGAGCCACCCGTCGGCGTAGATGCGGCGTGTCGCGGTCGCGGGCGGCGCGGGCGATGAAGCGGCCGACGCGCGCGTGCCCCGCCGCTCGAGCGGCGGTTCGACCGGCGGCGACGCGAGACGTCCGACCACCGCGAGCCGCGCGTTGACGAGCACCACTTCCTGATCCGGCGCGCTGTACGTGTACAGCTCTTCGTGCCGGAGGCGGAAGCGCTCGACGATGCGGTCGATGAGGCCCGGTTCCTGGAGCGGGATCCCGTCGAGCGGGACGTCGATCTCGAAGATCTGCTCGCCGTAGCGCAGATCGAGTGAGCGCAGCACGTCGAAGTGCGGCCCGGCATCTTCGCCGTTCCGTCCCGGCGCGCCCGTGCCGGCCCCGACGCGTCCCCCGGGTTCGAGATGGTCCGGGACCGCGGGCTCGAGCCGCCGGCGTCCCTCCCGTTCCATCTCCGCGAACAGACGGCGCAGGCGCGCCGGGCCGACTTTGTGGATCTCCCCGACGTGGGTGCGCACGACGTCGTACCGGAGGTCCGCGGCGAGCATGCCCCAGGCGGACAGCACCGGCGCCTGCCGCGGCACCACGACCCGAGCGATTTCGAGCATCCCGGCGACCGCGGTGGCGTGGAGGCCGGCCGCCCCGCCGAACGCGAGGAGGGCGAAGCGCCGCGGGTCGATCCCCCGGCGGACCGACACGACGCGGATCCCCTCGGCCATCGCCGTGTTGACCACCTCGTAGATGCCGCGGGCCGCGTCGATCACGGTTCCCCCGAGGCGCGCGGCGACGGCCTCGACGGCCCGGTGCGCCGCCGCGGCGTCCAGCCGCCGGCGTCCGCCCCAGAACGTGTCGGGATCGAGGTGGCCCAGCACGACGTTCGCGTCGGTGACGGTGGCGCCGGCTCCGCCGCGGCCGTAGCAGGCCGGCCCGGGTTCCGCGCCGGCGCTCTCGGGGCCGACGTGCAGAATGCCGCCCGCGTCGACGCGGGCGAGGGAGCCTCCCCCCGCGCCGATCGTGTGAATGTCGATGCTCGGCAGCGCGAGCGTGTGGCCGCTCACCCGGCGGTCGCCGGTCGTCCGCGGCCGTCCCCCTTCGAGGAGCGCGATGTCCGTGCTGGTGCCGCCCATGTCGAACGTAATGAGGTTCCCCTCGCCCAGCAGCCGCGCGGCGTATTGTCCGCCGGCGATGCCGCCGGCCGGGCCGGAGAGAATCGCGCCCGCGGCGAGGCGCGTGGCTTCGGAGATCGCCGCCACGCCGCCGTGTGACTGCATGACGAGCACGTCGCGCGGGTAGCCGGCCGCGCGCAGCCGCGAGGCGAGGCGGGTCAGGTAGCGCCGGAGCACCGGGCCGACGTACGCGGTGATCACGGTCGTGCACACGCGCTCGTATTCCTTGATCTGCGGCAGGACGTCCCAGGAGGACGACACGTAGGCGCCGCGCAAACGGCGGCGCACGGCCTCCCGCGTCGCCAGTTCGTGCCGCGGGTTGCGGTAGGCGTGCAGGTAGCAGATCGCGACGGCGTCGACCCCGGCGCGCTCCAGCCGGCGGATCGCCCGGTCGAGGGACGCCCGGCCGAGCGGGACGGCGACGGTGCCGTCGGCGAGGGTCCGCTCGCGGACCCCGAGCCGGAGCCCGCGCGGCACGAGCGGGACCGGCGGCGGCATCCGGAGGTTGTAGCGGTCCGGCTTGAGTCCTTCCCGCATCTCGAGCACGTCCCGGTGCCCCTCGGTGGTCAGCAGGCCGACGCGCGCGCCCCTGCGCTCGAGGAGCGCGTTGGTGGCAACCGTGGTCCCGTGGACGATCTGCGACGTGTTCGCCAGCAGCGCGCGGAGGTCGACGGCGAGCCGGCCGGCGAGCGCTTCGATCGCGTCGAGGACACCGATCGACGGGTCGGCCGGCGTGGAGGACGCTTTGACGAGCGTGGCCCGGCCGGCCTCGTCCACGCACACCGCGTCGGTGAACGTGCCGCCGACGTCGATGCCGATGCGGTAGGAACCGATCATCGGGTGCGGGCGGGCCGCCGGCCGGATGCGCGCGCCGTCACGAAGCCGTTCTCGAGGTCGGCGGCTCGAGCGCCCGGATCGCGCCGCGCCGGCGGTCCGTAACCGCCGCCTCCCGACGAGTCAATGTGGAACACGTCACCGGGCAGGACGGGGATCCCGACTTCCTTTGTGCGCAGCACCCGGGTCCGGCGGCGCGAGATGAGGCGATACCGGTGCACGGCGCCGTCCCGGCCGCCGAAGAGGCCGTACGGGGCATGCCGGACGCCGTCGCCCGCGGTGTTCGCGACCGCCGGTTCGGCGATTTCGACGCGCATGCGGAGATGCGACCCCACGCCGCCGCGAAACTGTCCGTCGCCGCCCGAGTTCGGCCGGAATTCGTGGCGCTCGAGGCGCAGCGGAAACCGCACTTCTGTCACCTCGACGCTCCCGAACTTGAGCCCGCCGGCCGCCTGGCCTTCGCCCGCCGTGGGCCAGCCGTCCCCGGCGGCGGACGCCCCGCCGCCGGGTCGCGCGTGAAAGAGATGCCAGATGAACGGACGTCCGCTGCGCGGGTCGATACCGCGGATCGCGATCCGG
Organism: bacterium; assembly: GCA_035945995.1. NCBI lineage: Bacteria > bacterium. Next base: position 25,394 of record DASYZR010000153.1, on the reverse strand, counting down.
AACCGGCGGCTCCACCCCGCAACGGCGCGCTCCGGGCACGCGGGAGCCAGCGCCTTGAGCACGGCTTCGCAGATCTCCTGGCCGCTGTGGTTGGTGCACAGCGTGACCGGCGCCGGCGGACGGGGATGCACGATCGTGCCCTCGCGCGTGAGGACCGTGACCGGCCGAAACGTCCCGTCATTTTTCGGAATATCGGGATCGATCAGGTACGCGATCGCCAGATGCACCGCGGACATCGTGTTCGGCAGCGACGAGTTGACGAAGCCCGTCACCTGGGGGTCGCTGCGCCGGAGGTCGACGGTGAGGTTGTCGCCGCGCTTGGTCACCGTCGCCCGCACGGCGATGTCGACGGCCCCGTGTCCGTCGTCGTCCAGCACCGCTTCGCCGCGGTAGACGCCGTCCCGCCAGGGCCGGATGCACGCGCGCGTCCGCCGTTCGGTCCCGTCCAGCACCTCCCGCGCCGCCTCGAGCAGGACGTCGACGCCGTACTCGTCCACCAGGCGCAGCAGACGCCGCTCGCCGAGCCGCGCCGACCCCATCGACGCGCGCAGATCGCCGAGGAAGTCGCGGGAGTGGCGGACGTTCGTGGCCACCATGTTGAGCACATCGTCGCGCTCCGCGCCCGCGTCGTACAGTTTGAGCGGAGGAACGCGCAGGCCTTCCTGCCAGATCTCGGTCGCGGCCGCGTTGTAGCTGCCGTGCGTCGCGCCGCCGATGTCGCTCTGGTGCGCCCGGTTGACCGTCCAGCACACGAGCCGGCCGCCGGCCTCCCCATGAGCAGGCGTGAAGACCGGCAGCACCACGGTGAGGTCCGGCAGGTGGCTGCCGCCGTGGTACGGATCGTTGACCAGGTAGAGGTCGCCGGCGCGGATCCGCCCGGCAAAGAACGCCTGGACGGACCGCACCGCCCACGGCAGGGCCCCCACGTGGATCGGCACGTGTTCCGCCTGGGCCAGCAGGCGTCCGCCGGCGTCGCAGAGGGCGGTCGAGAAATCGCGGCTCGAGTTCAGGATCTGGGAGTAGGCGGTTCGGAGCATTGCCTCTCCCATCTCGGCCACAATCGCGGAGAGGCGGTGCTGCACGACCGAGACGGTGACGCGATCGGGCGCGGATGGACCGGATTCGGGCACGCTCGACTGTTCGATGAGGTTCACGACAGTCCTATGAGACCTTCACAATTCATACACGGCGTCCGGATACAGTAAGAGTCGCCCAAACGCTAAGCAAATAGCGGTACCGACAAGGGAAATATTAAGGAGGCGTGGCGATGCGCAAGCGGTGGCTCGCGGCCCTGGCGGCCGCGGCAGGCCTTGTAGTGATTGTCGCCGTAGTGGCCGCTCTGTCCGCTCCGGCCCCGGCTCAGCCGAACCCGCGGCTTACGGCTCAGGGGGCGCCGGCGCCCGGCACCCCGCAGGGTCCCGGGGGTCCGGGGTACGGTCCGGGCTATCGGTATCCCGGCTACGGTCCCGGGTTCGGACCGGGGTACGGCCCGCGGTTTGGTCCCCGCTTCCAGGGGCGCGGCTTCGGACCCGGCGCCGGCGTCGCCGCGGCGGCGTTCGCGCTTCACATGCTGGCCCGATTCCTGCTCCTGGTCGCGCTGCTCGTGATCGCTTGGAAGGTGATCACGTTGCAGTCGCTGTGGGGCCGCCCGGACGGCGCCGTGCAGGTCATCCGGGAGCGGTTCGCGCGCGGCGAGATCAACGAAGAAGAGTACCGGAAGCGGCTGGCGGCCTTGTCGTGACCGTCGCCGCGTCAAGGGGATTGAACGGCGTGCCGACCGTGCTGGTGGTCGATGACGAGCCGCAGATCGTCGAACTGCTGCGGACGTATCTGGAACGGGAGGGCTTCGGCGTCGCCCAGGCGGCGGACGGCGACGCCGCGCTCACGGAACACGAGCGCGTCCGGCCGGATCTCGTGATCCTGGACCTCATGCTGCCGCGGCTCGACGGGCGGGAGGTCTGCCGGCGGATCCGGGAACACGCCCGCACGCCGATCATCATGCTCACGGCCCGGGACGAGGAGTCGGACAAGCTCCTGGGGCTCGAACTTGGCGCCGACGACTACATCACGAAACCGTTCAGCCCCCGCGAAGTCGTGGCCCGCGTCCGCGCCGTCCTGCGGCGCGGCAGCCACGAGACGCCGGACGTGCTCCGGCTCGGCGAGCTCATCATCGACCTGCGCGGCCATCAGGTGACGCTGGCGGGCCGGCCGGTCGACCTGACGCCGACGGAGTTCCGGCTCCTCGAGACGCTCGCCGGCCATCCCAACCAGGTCTTCACCCGCATGCAGCTGATCGACCGGGTCCACGGCCACGCGTTCGAGGGCTACGAGCGCACCGTCGACGCCCACATCAAGAACCTGCGGAGCAAGATCGAGCATGACCCTCGCAACCCGCGCTTTGTCCTTACCGTGTACGGGGTCGGCTACAAATTCCAGCGACCGGAGGACGACCGCCGGCAGCACGCGGCGTATGCGTAGCCTGCGGACCCGTCTGAGTATCGCGTTCATCGCGATCGCGGTGCTGACCACCGTGCTGTCGGCGACGTTTGCGAGTTACGAGGCGCACCGGACGTTCCGGCAGTACGTGGAGCGCCGCGAGATCCCCGAGGTGGGCGGGCGGCTGCCCCAGGCGGGCGGCCCGATTGTCGTGGTCCGGCCCCTCCGGCGTCCGCTCGGCGCCCGCGAGGTGCTGTTCGGAAGCCGCATCCGAAACGGCATCTGGGCCGGAACGGCGGTGGCCGCCGGCCTCGGTCTGCTGCTCGCGCTGCTGCTGGCCGGACGGATGGCGCGGCCGGTCGGCGACCTGACGCGCGCCGCGCGCGTGATCACGAGCGGCGGGACGCCCTCGCCGGTTCCCGTCGAGGGGCAGGACGAGATCGCCGAGCTCGCCCGCGCCTTCAATAAAATGGCGGACCGCCTCGCCACGGACGAGGAGCAGCGCCGCCGTCTCTTCGCGGGCATCGCCCACGAGCTGCGGACGCCGCTGTCGGTCATTCAGGGCACGCTCGAAGGGATGCTCGACGGCGTCCTGCAACCGTCGTCGGAGCGGATCGCGACGCTGCACAGTCAGTCGCTGCTGCTCGCGCGGCTCATCACGGATCTGCGGGATCTCTCGCTGGCGCAGGCCGGGCAGCTCAGGTTGAACCTGAGCACTGTCGATCCGGCCACGATCGTGCGGGAGACGCTCGAGGCCCTCGCTCCGCTCGCCGACGAGCGCCGCGTCACGCTGCATGCGGACGTGCCGCGGGACGTGCCCCGGATCCAGGCGGATCCCGACCGGCTCCGGCAGATCGTCCAGAACCTCGTCGAGAACGCCGTGCGGCACACCCCGGCCGGGGGCGAGGTCCGCGCGACGATGCGGGTCGAGCCCGGGACGGCGGGGCCGGCCGGCGTGCGCCTCGCGGTCGCGGACACCGGCGTCGGGATCGACGCGGCCGACCTCGCGCACATCTTCAAGCACTTCTACCGCGCCGACCAGTCGCGCGCCCGCGCGAGCGGCGGCACCGGTCTCGGCCTCGCGATCGTGAAGTCGCTGGTCGAGGCGCACGGCGGCCGCGTGGCGGTGGAAAGCACGGCGGGCAAGGGCAGCACCTTTACGGTGACACTCCCCGGCCGGCACGACGCCGCCGTCCCTCAGGAGGCCGCTCTATGATCGCATTGGTCCGTCACGCCGCGGTGGCGATGGTCGCCCTGTCGTTGGGCGCGCAGGCGTTTGCTGCGCCGCGCGCCGACGCCGCGCAACCGTCCGTCGCCCCGGCGCCGGCCGCGCCCGCTCCCTTGGCCCCGGCTCAGACGTACACGTTCGCGCAGGCGGTGGCGGCCACGCTGGCCCACAATCCGCAGATCGCCGCGGCGCAGCAGACGCTCGAGGCCGCGCAACAAAGCGTCCTGGCCGCCCGCGCGGGCTACGGGCCGACCCTGTCGGTCAACGGGAACGGCAGCCTCGGCACGTTCGGGGCGTCGACCTCGTCCGGGGTTACGGGCGCCCCGGCATCGAGTGTGACGGGGACCGGGACCGCCACGATCGCGGCCAGCCTGCCGATCTTCGACGGTGGCAAGACCAGGGTCGCCGTCGAGTCGGCGGAGGCGCAGGCGGCGTCGGCCCAGGCGGCGCTGCGGCAGACCGAGCAGGATCTGGCGCTTCAGGCGGGCACGCAGTTCTTCACGGTCCTCAAGGACGAGGGCCTCGTGAACGTCCAGCAGCAGGTGCTCACACAAAACCAGGCCCAACTGGCGATGACCCAGGCGAAGGTGCGCGCCGGGGTGGCCCCGCAGTCGGACGTCATTCAGGCGGAGGCGCAGGTCGCGCAGGCCGAGGTCGCCCTCCTCCAGGCGCGGGCCAACGTCCTGACGGCCAAGGCGTCATTGGCCGGCACGATGGGCGCGGAGACGACCGCCTCGATCGAGGCGGCGAGCCCTGAGGCGCCCGCGGCGCGCGTGGCCGTTGCGTCCGGTCAGGTGATCGCCACCGCGCTCGCGAGCCGGCCGGAAATCGCCAAAGCGAACGCCGGGGTGCAGGCATCGCAGGCCCAGCTCGACACGGCGTACGTGAACGCCGGTCCGCAGATCGGCATCAATGTCGGCGCCGGCTACACGCCGGTCAGCACCAGCCGGGACCTCAATAACACCACCTCCTACGGTCTCACGGGGACGATCAGCCTGCCGCTGTTCGACAGCGGCAAGGGCAAGGCGGAGATCGCGAGCGCCCAGGCCGGCCTGAAGAGCGCCCGCGCGCAGCTCGACGCCGCCCGGGCGTCCGTCAGCCAGGACGCGTATCAGGCGTACTTGAACGCCGTGCAGGCGGCCGCCAACGTGACGGCGACCGAGGCCGCGCGCACCGCCGCCGACCAGGCGCTCAGCGTGGCCCAGGGCCGCTACCGCGCCGGCGTCGGCACGATCATCGAGGTGATTACCGCGGAGACGACGGCGGCCCAGGCCGACGTCAACGCGACGTCGGCCGTCTACGACTACCAATCCGCGCTCATCACGCTCGAGCATGCCCAGGGAGCGCCCATCGTCGCGGGAGTCGGGGGAGGTACGCAATGACGTGGTCCAGATTTTTCACCGGCCGGCGCGCGGTCGCGCTCGCCGTGATCGCGGCGCTGGTCGCCGGCGGGATCGTGGCCGTGCAGCGCCTCGGGCAGCGGCGGGCCGCGGTCCGGTACGTCACCCGGCCGGTCCAGTACGCCAACATCTCGTCGACCGTGAGCGAGACCGGCACCGTGAACCCGGTCGACCAGGTCCAGGTCGGCACCCAGGTGTCCGGGACCGTGGCCACGCTCGGCGCGGACTATAATTCGCGGGTCAAGAAGGGCCAGGTGCTCGCGACGCTCGATCCAACGTCGTTCCAGGCGACCGTGGAGCAGCAGAGCGCCGCGCTGGCCGCGGCCCAGTCGACCGCGGCGGCCTCGGCGAGCAGCCTGGCGCAGGCGCAGGTGGCGGTGCGGACCGCGCAGGCCAACTACCTGCAGGCGCTGGCCGGCCTGCGCAGCGCGGGCGCCAACTCGACCAAGGCGAAGGGCCAGCTCGCCCTCGCCCAGACGACGGTGCGGCGCGATTCGTCGCTGTTGACGCAAGGGTACATCGCGCAGAATCAGATGGACACCGACCAGACGGCGGCGCAGGCGGCGTCGGACGATTACGCGGCGGCGCAGGCGGCGATTGCCGTGGCGCAGGCCCAGGCCGCGGCGCAGGCCTCGCAGGTCCGCGCCGCACAGCAGCAGGTCGACACCGCCGCCGCGCAGGCCGCCGCGGCGCAGCACCAGGCCGGCTCGGCCTCCGCGCAGCTCCAGCAGGCACAGTACAATCTGTCGCGGACCGTGATCACTAGCCCGATCGACGGCGTCGTGATGGCGCGCAACGTGAGCGTCGGACAGACGGTCGCCGCATCCCTGCAGACGCCGACGCTGTTCACGATCGCGTCGAATTTGAGAGACATGCAGGTCGATACCTCGGTCGACGAGGCCGATGTGGGCAACGTCCGTCCGGGGCAGAATGCCACGATCACGGTGAACGCGTACCCGAACGTCAACTTCGCCGGGACGGTTCAGCAGGTGCGCGTCAACCCGACCGTCACGCAGAACGTGGTGACCTACGACGCGGTCGTGCTGGTCCATGACGAGTCGGGCCGGCTCCTGCCGGGGATGACGGCCCAGGTGATCGTCAACACCTCGACGCGCACTCACGTGCTCGCCGTTCCGCTGCAGGCGCTGCTGTTCCGTCCGCTGCAGCAGGGCGCGCGGCCGACGTCGTCGACCAGCGGTGGTCCCCTCGGCGGCGGCACCTTCTTCGTCGGTCCCGGCGGTAGTGCGGGCGGCGGCGCCGGCGCCGCACCGGTGGCGGGCGCCCCGGGATCGCAGGTCGTCGTCTGGGTGCTGCGCAACGGGCGGCCCGTCCCGGTCCGGGTCACGATCGGGGTCTCGGACGGCCAGAACGTCGAGATTACCGCCGGCAATCTGCAGGCGGGGGACCGCGTGATCATCTCCGCCGTTCGCGGCGGCAGCCGCGGGGCGCGCGGGAACGGCCAGGGCGGAAGTTCGAACGGCGGCGGACAAGGCGGCGGTCAGGGCGGCCAGCCGAGCAGCGCGCCGGGGAGGACGCCGTGATGGCCACCTCGGATCTGCTGATCGAAGTCCGCGACATGACCAAGGTGTACGGTGCCGGCGAGATGGCGGTCCATGCGCTCCGCGGCGTAAGTCTCGAGGTGCGCCGCGGCGAATTCGTGGCGATCATGGGGCCATCGGGCTCCGGCAAGTCGACCTTCATGCACCTTCTGGGGTGTCTTGATCATCCGACATCGGGCTCGTACCGCCTCGCCGGGCAGGAAGTGTCGCGCCTGTCGGCCGATGCCCTGGCGGCCGTGCGCAGCCGCCAGATCGGCTTCGTCTTTCAGAGTTTCAACCTTCTGGCCCGGACCACGGCGCTCGAGAACGTCGAGCTGCCGATGCTGTACGCCGGGATCGCGCGAGAGGCGCGGGCGGCGCGGGCGGAAGAGCTGCTCGCGAGCGTGGGGTTGGGCAACCGGCTGGACCACCGGCCGAGCGAGCTCTCCGGCGGCCAGCAGCAGCGCGTCGCGATCGCGCGCGCCCTGGCCAACGGCGCGCCGCTGCTCATGGCCGACGAGCCGACGGGGAATCTCGACAGCGCGAGCAGCGCGGAGATCATGTCCCTGGTCCGGCGGCTCAACGCGCAGCACGGCCTGACGGTGGTGGTGGTCACGCACGACATCGCCATCGCGGCGTGGTCCAAGCGGGTCGTCACGTTTTACGACGGCCGGATCGTCTCCGACAAACCCGTGGCCGAGGCGGTGCCGGAGGGCGTTCGCGCCGGCGTGGATCAGGCCGCGCGCGCCACGGTGCGGCAGGAGGCGCCGGTATGAGTCTCGGGCTGCTGCTCCGCGTCGCCTGGCAGGCGCTCCGGCGCAACGCGACGCGCTCGCTCCTCACCATGCTCGGCATCATCATCGGCGTCGGCGCCGTGATCACGTCGATGGCCATCGGCGCCGGCGCCCAGGCCGCCGTGCTCGCGCAAATCGAGAGCCTGGGGGCGAACCTCGTCGTGGTGATCCCCGGCTCGATCACGGCGAGCGGCGTCCGTCTCGGCGGGGGCAGCCGGACGACGCTCAAACTGCCCGACGTGGCGGCGATCGCGCAGGCCGTGCCGGAAGTGGCCGCCGCGGCGCCGCTGTCCGAAACGAACGCGCAGGTCGTGGCGAGCGGCACCAACTGGTATACGCAGGTCCAGAGCAGCACGCCCGCCTGGACCGACGTCCGCAGCTGGCCGGTGGCGACCGGGCGTTTCTTCACCCAGCAGGAGACCGATCAGGCCGCCAAGGTGGCCGTCCTCGGATCGACGGTCGCCGAGAATCTCTTTCCGACCGGTTCGCCCATCGGCGCGACCGTCGTCGTCAAGAACGTCCCGTTCCGGGTCATCGGCGTCATGACGTCCAAGGGCCAATCCGGCTTCGGCCGCGACCAGGACGACTTCGTGATGGTGCCGATCACGACGTTCCTTGACCGCCTGACCGGGCAGTCGTGGATTGGGTCGATCCTCGTCTCCGCGAGCACGCCCGAGAGCGTGCCCGGGGTCATCGATGAGACCGACCGCCTGCTGCGTCTCCGCCATCACCTCACGCCCTCCCAGCCGGACGACTTTTCCGTGCGGAACATCGCCGACATCCAGCAGGTGCGGCTCGCGACGTCGCAGACCCAGGCGCTGCTGCTCGCCGGGATCGCGGTGGTGTCGCTCGTCGTGGGCGGCATCGGCATCATGAACATCATGCTGGTGTCCGTGACCGAGCGGACGCGCGAGATCGGCCTGCGCATGGCGGTGGGCGCGCGCGGCCACGACATCCTGATGCAGTTTCTCGTCGAAGCGCTGACGCTGGCCTGCCTCGGCGGCGTGATCGGGATCGTGATGGGGGTCGCGACCGCCCAGGGGGCGTCGGTCGTGGCCCACTGGCCGACCCTGGTCTCACCGGTGTCGATCGTGCTGGGCTTCGTATCGTCGCTGCTGGTGGGCGTCGTGTTCGGGTTCTACCCGGCGCAGCGCGCCGCCGCGCTCGACCCGATCGTCGCCCTGCGGTACGAATAGTCCCCGAACGGTTGTCGCCTCGCCGTCCCTGCTGATACGATAAGCGGCGCACCGCGCCCGTCTGCGCGGCGCCGGAGGGACGGATGGCCACGAACGCCGAGGTGATCGCCGCGACGCTGGCGGACGCCGGCGTGGAGCATGCGTTCGGCCTGCCGGGGGGCGAGATCACGGTGCTCATCGAGGCCTGCCGCCGCGCGGGCATTCGATTCTACCTCACGGGCCACGAGGCCAGCGCGGCGTTCATGGCCGACGTCACCGGGCAGATCACGGGGCGCCCGGGGGTGTGTCTTGCGACGCTCGGACCGGGTGCCGTCAATCTGAGCCTCGGCGTCGCGAACGCGCTGCTGGACCGTTCTCCCATGCTCGCTATCACGGCCGAGGTTTCGACCGCGCTCGCGCCCCAGTTTCCGCATCAGCGGCTGCCGCTCCGCCGCCTGTTCGGCGCGATCGCGAAGTCGAGCGCAACCGTCGACGGCCGGGGCACCGAAGACCTCGTTCGCCGCGCGGTCGCGCTCGCGGTCGCGCCGCCCCCCGGACCGGTGCACCTCGCCCTCCCCAGCAATCTCGCCGGGTCGGCAGCCGGCGGCGGCGCCTCGCCGGCCGACCTCGCCCCGTCCCACCCGTCGCCCGCCGGCGCGGCCGCGTCCGAATCGTCGGCGGGCCTCGCCGAGGTGCGGGACCTGCTCGACGGCGCGGAGCGTCCTCTCGTCGTCGTGGGCATCGGTTGCACGCCGCGCGATGCGCCGGTCCTGCGGGCGTTCATCGACCGGACCGGCTGGCCGTTCGTCGTGACGCCGAAGGCGAAGGGGATGCTGCCGGAAGACGCGCCCGGGTTCCTCGGCGTCGTCGGGGGAATGGCGCTCGACGGCGCCGTGATGGAGACCGTCGACCGGGCCGACGCGCTGCTCGGCGCGGGCTTCGATCCGGTCGAGTGCGACAAAGACTGGTACGTGCGGCGGCGCATCGCGAACCTGTCGTGCGCCCCGACCGGCGAAGGCGCCTACCGGCCGGTCGAAGCGATCGGAGACGTCGGGGAATCACTCGCCGCCTTGGGCGGCCTGCCTCCGCGCCCGTGGCCGGAGACGGTGCTGGCGGCCTGCCGCGCCCGGCTGCGTCCGGAGCCTCGGACGCCGGTGGGCGACGGCGCAGCGGGCCTAAGTCCGCTCGCCGCGATGCGCGTCCTTCGCGAGGCCGCCCCGCGCGATACCGTCCTCACCTGCGACGTCGGGTCGCACAAGTACTACTGCGGCCAGTTCTGGGAGAGCTACGGGCCGCACACGTTTTTCATGTCGAACGGCCTGTCGGGGATGGGCTACGGGGTCCCGGCGGCGATCGCGGCGAAACTGCAGTTTCCCGCCCGGCCGGTGCTCTCGGTCGCGGGCGACGGGGGGCTGCAGATGATGCTGCACAACCTCACGTTCCTGCGGCAGTACGAGGTGCCGGTGACGATCGTCTGTTTCGTCGACGCGAGCCTGAGCCTGATACGGGTCGGCCAGCGGCGCCGCGGCTTCGAGCCCTACGGCGTCGACTTTCCGCCGCCCGAGTTCGAGACGGTCGCCCGCGGGTTCGGGATCGAGGGCGCGCGCGTCGAATCGCTGGACGCGCTCGGCCGGATGGTCGCGACGGCGCTGGCGTCGGATCGTCCGGCCGTCGTGGCCGTGCCGGTCGACGGCCGCGAGTACGACGCGTACTGTTGAGCCATTCGAAGGAGGCGGGCGATGAGACGGTGGCGCCGTCGTGAGCTGTTGACGCAGGGGGCGCTGGGGTCGGCGGCGGTCGTGCTGGCCGCGGGCGCGGGCGTCGGGCCGGTGCGCGCCGACGTGGCGCCCGCGGTGCCGCGGGCGCAGACGTTTGTGGTGGTCGACGGCACCGAGCCCAACAGCCTCGAACCGGCCGTCGGTACGGGGCCGTTTCAGGCGATCATGAACGCGATGTACGAGGGCCTGGTGGCGTGGAACGACAAGGGACAGGTCGTGCCCCAGCTTGCGACCTCGTGGAAGCCGAGCGCCGATGGCCGGACGTGGACGTTCGCGCTGCGCCCGGGCGTCAAGTTCCACGACGGCACGCCGTTGACGGCCGAGGCGGTCCGGGCGACGGTCGACCGCATCTTCGATCGGAGCGTGCCCGCCACGCGCCGCGGGAACTATCTCCTGATCAAGGACGTCGCCGCGGTCGACGAGCACACCGTGCGCTTCACGACGGATCCGCCGAACCCGGATTTCCCGCTGCTGATGGCCGATGTCTCCGCGAAGATCATCAGCCCCGCCGCCGTCCGGCAGTACGGGCAGGACTTCGGCCGGCATCCCGTGGGGACGGGGCCATTCAAGTTCGAGGAATGGGTGCCGAACGATCACGTCTCCGCGACGGCCAACCCGGAGTATTGGGGGCCCAAGCCGCGGATGCGCCGCCTGGTCTACCGGCCGATCCCCGAGCCGGCGGCGCGCGTGATCGTGCTCAAGACCGGAGAGGCCGACGCCGTCCTCAACCTCCCGCCCGCGGACGTGCCGGCGCTCAGGCAGACGTTCGGGCTCTACGTCCGCGCCACCCCCAGCCAGACGATCGCGGAGCTGGAGACGGCCGACACGAAGCCGCCGTTCTCCGACGTCCGCGTCCGCCGGGCGCTCAACATGGCGATCGACCAGGACGCGATCGTCAAGGGCATCATGAAGGGCTTCGCCCGGTCACTCCACAGCCCGGGGGTGCCCGGTTTGTGGGGCAGTTTCGACTTCCCCCCGTTTCGCTACGATCCGGACCGGGCGCGGCGGATGCTCGCGGAGGCGGGATACGCGTCGGGCATGCACGTCACCGTGAACCTCACGAGCGGACGGTGGGCCGGCGACGCGCAGGTGGTCCAGGCGGTGCAGGGTTATTGGGCGAACGTGGGCGTGCAGATGACCATCCGGGAGATGGCGTTCGCCGACCTGCTCGCGTTCAGCTCGTCGGACCCGGATGGGCGGCCCGGGACGGCGACGTGCCTCCTCAAGGGCAGCCCCTTCATCGACTACCACCTCTACCGCATGTACGATTCCGCCGCGACGAACGTCCCGGCGACGCAGCAGCGGACCGGGTACGCGAATCCGAAGGTGGACGCCCTGATCGCGGCCGAGCGGCGCACGTTCGACCCCGCGGCGCGTCTGCCGATCCTCAAGGAGGCGCAGGGGTTGATCTGGCAGGATCAGCCGATCATCTACCTGCTGCAGCTGGTGAACATCTGGGGCGCGCGCAACGGGGTATCGGGGTTCACGGTGCTGCCGACCGGTGACTTCGTGCCCTCCCGCCTGCAGCGCTGAGGGCCGCCGGCCGGCACGATGCTCCGCCACATCGCGGAGCGGATCCTGTGGGCGGTCCCGGTGCTGCTGGGCGTCTCGCTCATCGTCTTCGGCATTCTGAAGGCGATTCCCGGCGACGCGGCCCAGGTCATGGCGGGGCCGGACGCCACCGCCGCGGACGTCCAGGCAATCCGCCATCTGCTGGGGTTGGACCAGCCGGTGTACGTGCAGTATGCGCGGTGGCTCGGGCGGTGCGTGCGGCTCGACCTCGGCCGCTCCGCGGTCACCCGGCGGCCGGTCACCTACGAGATCGCCAGCCGCGTCGGGCCCACCGCCGAGCTCGCGCTCGCCGCGATGGCGCTCGCCGTGGCCGTCGGGCTCGGGGCCGGGGTCACGGCGGCGACCCGCCAGCACTCCGCCTGGGACGCCGCGGCCTCACTCGCGACCGCGCTCGGGATCTCTGTCCCGATCTTTTGGCTCGGACTGATGCTGATGATGCTGTTTTCCGTCTCGCTGCGGTGGCTGCCGAGCACGGGCGCGGGCACACCGGCGCAGCTGATCCTGCCCGCGCTGACGCTGGGCGCCGCGTCGGCGGCGACGGTGGCGCGCCAGGCCCGCGCCGCGATGCTGGACGTATTGCGGCAGGACTACCTGCGGACCGCCCTGGCCAAAGGGGTCACAGGCCGGACGCTCGTGATGCGGCACGCGTTCCGCAACGCGGTCATTCCCATCGTCACCGTGGTCGGGTTGCAGCTCGGCTATCTGCTCGCTGGGACCGTCCTGACGGAGACGGTGTTTGCGCGTCCAGGGCTGGGCCGCCTCGTCGTGGATGCGATTCGCACGCGCGACATCGCGGTCGTCCAGGCCACCGTGATGCTGTTCTCCGTGACGTTCATCGGCGTCAACCTCGCCGTCGACCTCCTGTACGCGTACCTCGATCCGAGGATCCGCTTTGACTGAACGGACGGCCGGGGCGGCGCCAGTCTCGCGCGGGCCTGTCCCGGCGGCGCCGTGGGCACGGACCGCGCGGCAGTTCGCGCGCCGGCGGGTCGCGGTCGGCGGGCTGGCGGTTCTGCTGCTCGCGATCGTGGTGTCCGCGGCGGCGCCGTGGCTCTCGCCGCACCCGCCCAACCTGGTCGACGTGGGGAATCCGGACGCGCCGCCGTCGTGGGTCCATCCCCTCGGCACCGACGAGCTGGGCAGGGACATCGTGAGCCGTCTCCTGTGGGGGGGGCGCACCACGCTGTTGATCACGCTCGGGGCCGTGGTACTGGCATTCGTGTCCGGCTCCGCCCTGGGCGTCATCGCGGGATACTACGGCGGCGCGGGCGAGACGGTGATCATGCGCGCCACGGACGTCCTGCTGGCGATCCCCGGGTTCTTGCTGGCGGTGGCCGTGATCGCCGCGCTCGGCGTCGGCATGGGGAACGTCATCATCGCGATCGGTATCAACTCCATTCCGCCCTTCGCCCGCATCGCCCGCGGATCCACGCTGCTGGCGCGGCAGGAGGTGTACGTGCAGGCGGCCCGGGCCCTCGGCGCCGGCGAGCGGACGATCATGGCGCGGCACATCTTTCCCAACATCCTGTCGCCGCTGCTGGTGCAATCGACCCTGCGGCTGGCGACCGCGATCCTCACCGCCTCCGGCCTCAGCTTCCTCGGGCTGGGCGTGCAGCCGCCGACCGCGGAATGGGGGGCGATGCTGAGCGTCGGACGCGACTACATCACCAGCAGCCCGCAACTGGTGATCATCCCCGGCACGGCCATCCTCGTCGTGACGCTGGCGTTCAACGTCGTGGGGGACGCGGTGCGGGACGCGCTGGACCCGCGGGCGTTGTGATGGGCGGGCAGTTCGACCGGACGCTCCGGCTCGGACGCGCGCCGGCCTGCTGCTGGTGGCCGTCCTCGCCGGGGTCGCCGGCGAGCTCTTGACCATCGTGCCGCTCCCGGTGCTGCTCGCGCTCGCGGGCCTGGCGCTGATCGGCGCCCTCGGCTCGACGCTGCGGGAGGCGCTGCAGGGCCCGCTGGTGCTGGGGCCGCTCCTGGCGTTTGCCATCGCGGTCTCCCATCTCTCGTACCTGGGGTTCGGCTCGCTGTTCTGGTCGCTCGTCGTCGGGACGGCGACGTCGCTCGTCCTCGAGCGCGATCAGCTGCGCACCCTCCGCCCCATGCGGACCGGGGGCACGGCGTAGCGGCGGATCAGCGAACGCGCACGCGCCGCAGGTTGCGGGGCCGGGGGGACGTCTCCGCGTGCGCGATCGCGTAGTCCAGCATCGCCCGCAGCGCCAGGAGCGCCTCCCGGCGGGCGTTGCGGAGGTGGGTCCGCACCGGCGGCGGGATCACCTCATCGACGGCGTTCCAAAACCGGTCCTCGGCCTCGGCGGCGCGCTTGAGCGGCCGTATCCTCGCGACCATCGGTTGTCGCCTCCTTCTTGAACGTGATCTGCAGCCGTCCCTCGTCGACGTGCGCATCCGTCGCGCGGAGTCCGGCGAGCGCCCGCGGCAGCGCGAGGTGGCGCTTGTAGTCGCCGACGCGCACGATGAGCTCGTCGCCCCGCTGGAGGATGTCCACGGCGCGCCGCGTCGTGAACGGCGCGACGAGCGAGAGGACGTAGCCGGCGCCGTCCCGTCGGACCGTCTGCGGGGTCCCCGTGTAGAAGCGGGCCGCCGGATCGCGCGACCCGTACAACGTGCGCCCGGCCTGCAGGAGCCGCGCCCGGCCGACGATCTCCCGGTCGGCGAGCGGCAGCTCCAGGATCGGCAGCGGGGCGAACGCCTCCTCCACCATTTCGCGGTAGCCGCGCTGCGCCTCCACCCAGTTACGGAGGAACGCGCTGTCCCGAACGTCGGGGAGCACGCGGTTGACGACGACCGCGTCCGTCGCGTACCCGAACAGGCTGAAGTGCGTGTAGGCGCGCTGGGCCTCCCGGATCACCATCTTCTCGAGGTTCACGACCAGCCGGATCGAGGTGACGTCCGGATCCGCGAGCAGCGTCCGCATCTCGTCCACGTTCAGAACGAGATCCTTGACCGCGGCGAAGACCTCGTCCGTGGGCAGCGGGACATCGAGGAACGGCTGCACCATCGGCCGGGCGACGCGGGCCACCGCCCGCTGAATCGGAAAGAGCTTGTTGAGCCACCAGCGCGCCATGTCGGGGAAGCTCAGCAGCTGCATCGTTTCGCCGGTGGGCGCGCAGTCGACGACGATGACGTCGAACCGGTCCTCGCGGGCCACGGCCGTGAGCTGCATCAGGCTGGCGATCTCGTCCATCCCGGGCAGGTTGGCGAGCTCCTCCGCGACCACGTCGTCCAGCCCGCGGGCGCGCAGCACCGACGTGATGTACCGCCGCAGCACGCCCCAGTATTTCTCGAACTGGTGCAGCGCGTCGATCTCCTGCGCCCACAGGTGATCGCCGAGGTGCCGGATCTCGTGGCCGATGGGCACGTCCAGCGAGTCGGCCAGGCTGTGGGCCGAGTCGGTGCTCATGACGAGCGTCCGCGCGCCGCGCGCCGCGATGGTGAGCGCGGTGGCCGCCGCGACCGTGGTCTTGCCGACGCCGCCCTTTCCCGTATAGAGGATGATCCGCATCGCCCCAGGCCGTCCCTCCTTCCATTCTATCCCGCGGGCCGCCCCGGCCGCACCACCGGGGCGCGGGATGGCGCTACCCCAGTCGCTCCAAACACGCGTCCAGGTGGCGGCAGGCCTCCTGAATCGCCGCGGTGACGGCGTTCCGGCCGCGCACAAGGTCGACGCGCAGGAACTTCGCCTCGTCGCTCCCGGGCGGCAGCGCGGCCAGCCGGCGCACGCCCGCCAGGCGCGGCAGGAACGTGGTCTCGAGGGCCGGGTCGTGGGCAAACGGCCCCGACGCCGTGTAGGTGGCGGAGATCAGCGCGCGGCCCACCCGCCGTAGGCACGTGTTGATCTCCCGCGCCCGTGGCCCGCCGGTCACGCTCGCGGCCGCCTGACTCAACCGGCCGCACAGCTCCTGGAGGCGCGCGGCCTCCGCGGTGACGGCGCGAAGATCGAGGCCGCCGGCCGTGGCCGCGACCGCCAATCCCTCCAGGCTCTGCGTCAGGTTGCGCGATGCGGCGGCGTAGTCGAGCGGAAGGACCGGATCCGCGAGCAGCCGCGAGATCGCGAGGACGAAGATCTTGGTGTCGCGGACGAGCCGGGCGGGATCGATCTTGTCGAGCGTGTCGTACGGCGTGTGCCACCACCACCCGAGGCTGCCGTCGGCCTGGTGCGAGACCGATCCGAGCAGCGACGGCACTCCGGCGCCGAGGAACGACTGGTCGGAGTTCCGGCCGACGCGCCTCGCATCGAGCGCCGCGCCGGCCGCCTCCCGGACCGCCCAGATGCCGAGCGGCGCCGTTTCCGGCATCGAGTTGGTGGCGAACGTGTCCGCGTCGATCCCGCCGAGCGAATCGACGTTGACGTGGCAGACGCAGCGGTCGGCGAGATCGAACCAGTTCGTGTCGGCGTACCAGGCGGACGACGAATACCGGCCGTGGGAGTGCCCCGACCAAAAGGCGAGCCGCAGGCCGCGCCGGAAGGCCGCCCGTTGCGGCGCCAGGACCCGCGCGACCTCGAGCATCGCGGCGTTCGCGCTGCCGTTGTCCATGGCGCCGAGGTACCAGCCGTCGAGGTGCCCTGAGAAGAGCACGAAGGCCGGCTCGGCGTCGGGGTGTCCGGGCGCCAGGTCGCCGACGACGATCGGGGTCGCCGTCCAGCCGGTCCGCACGTCCGCGGTGAACCGGACCTCGACCGGGCCGCGCCCGCACAGCCCGCGCAGGGCTTCGCCGTCGCCGCGATTGACGGAGAGCAGATGGACGCGCGGCAGCGCGTCCTTCGTGGTCTCGGAGGGGTTGCCCCACACCGGCGAGCAACACATCTCGTGGGCGTGGCGCCCGCTGATGCAGATGAGGCCGAGGACCCCGGCGCGGGTGGCGTTGACGGCGTGCTGCGGGGTCGCCCGGCCTTCGACCAGCGCGACCTTTCCCGCCGCGTTTCCGGCGTGAGCGTAGTCC
Source organism: bacterium (assembly GCA_035945995.1). Lineage (NCBI taxonomy): Bacteria > bacterium. The sequence goes on along the minus strand of DASYZR010000153.1, from coordinate 8,505 downwards.
TCCGGTGTGCCTTTGCCGGCATACACGAGCTCCGCGGCCACGCCGCCCGGACCGGTGGGGATGCCCATCGAGTGCGTGATGCAGGGCACGTCCCGCGATTCGGGCCTGACGACGGCGAGCGACGCGGCGCCGGGGAGGCTGATGTACGCGTCGTGGACGATGGTCTGCGCCGCGTACCCGAAGGACCGCAGCTGCTCCTCCACGTAGGCGGCGGCCTCGCGCTCGTCCGGCGTGCCGGACAGCCGCGTCCAGCGGGCGATCGTCCGGTTGAACTCGGTGAGTTGTGCCTCCGAGATCAACTCCGGCGAACTCATCGGCGGGTCTCCTCGTCGCGCGTGTGGCCTGACGATCCGTGCGGTCCGAGGGCTCTTCGACCCGTGCGCCGTGCGCCCCTCGCCCCGCCTCCCCAAGGGGCGCACCCCGCGCGCTGCGAATTGCCGGGAGGAAGGCGCGACGGGATCGCGATCCGCCGCGCGACTCCGGCGGAGGTGACGGTCCCGTGGCGGGCGCGATAGACACGGCGGCCGCGTCGGTCGAGCCTCAACGGCTGGCGCGCCATCTCGAGTGGTTTGCGACGGTGCGGCGGGATACCGCCGGGCCGGGCGAGCGGCAGGCGGCGGAGTACATCGCAGCGCAGCTGCGCGACGGGGGCGTGCCGGTCCAGGTGCACGAATTCGACGCGTTCCTCAGCTACCCGATCCGCGCAACGCTCGAGGTGCTGGAGCCGGAGCGGCTTACGCTGCCGTGCCTGACGCACTCGTTTGCGCGCGCCACCGGGCCCGATGGCGTCGTCGCCGAGCTCACCGAGGTCGCGGACGGCCACGTGGAGCGGGGCGCGGGGCGGGCCGCACTGGTCGGCGGTCTCGCGACGCCGGTAACGGTGCTGCGGGCGAGCCGGGCCGGCTGCGCCGCGGTCGTCTTCACCAACCAGGACCGCGTCATCCACAACATGATCGGGACGACCATCTGGGGCACGCCGGACCTCGATCAGACCGATCGGCTGCCGCAGTGCCCGGCGGTCTCGGTCGACGCGGACGGCGGCCGGACGTTGCGGCAGATCCTCGGCCGCGGCGGCCCCGTGCGGGTGCGCATCGTCGCGGACGTGCGCACGGAATGGTTCCGCTCGCTGCTGCCGGAGGCCGCGATTCCCGGCCGCGGCGGCGACGGCGCCGAGGCGGATCAGTTCGTGCTGGTCGGCGCGCACTACTGCGCCTGGAACACGGGCGTCACCGACAACGCGACCGGGGACGCCTGCCTGCTCGAGATGGCGCGCGGGCTGTGGGAGCATCGGGCGGGGCTGGCGCGCGGCGTCCGCGTCTGCTGGTGGCCGGGCCACTCGCACGGCCGGTACAGCGGCTCGACCTGGTACGCTGACAGCAAATTCTTCGAGCTCGCGGAGCGATGCCTCGCCTACTACAACGTCGACTCGCCCGGCGTGCGCGGCGCGACCCGGTACGTGGCGCGAAACACCACCGCCGACCTCGAACGCTTCGCGAAGCAGATCATCACCCGGACGACCGGACTGACCGATCCGCCGGCGCATCGACCGGCGCGCGCCGCGGACCAGTCGTTCCTGCCAAACGGCGTGTCGTCGTTCTCGATCTATCCGTTTCTGCCGGAGACTCACGAGCACTACCGGCCGTGGACCGGCGGCTCGGCCAACGCGTGGTGGTGGCACACGGCCTTCGATACCCTCGACAAGGCGGACACCGCGATCCTCGCCACGGACACCCGGATCGGCGTGACGGCGGTTGGGGAGCTCGCGAACGCCCGCGTGCTGCCGCTCGCGCCCGGGGACACCGGCCAAGAGATCCGCACGGTCGCCGCGGACCTGCGGCCGCTGCTCGGATCGCACCTCGACCTAGGCCCGGTCGTCGCGGACGCGGACGCGTTCATCGCGGTCTCGCGAAGTCTCGACGAGGCGCGCGGCCGTGCGGCGGATCCTCCGGCCGCACGCCGTCTCAACGCGGCGCTCCTGCGCCTCAGCCGCGTCCTGAACCCGGTGGTGTACAGCCGCCGCGGGCGGTTCTTCCACGACCCGGCCGAATGGTCGCCGATCATGCGGGCGAGCGGCCGGTACGTCCTGCCGGGGCTCAGCCCCGCCGCCGCGCTCCCGTCGCTCGCCGGTACGCGTGACTACGGGTTCCTCCGGGCGCAACTGGTGCGGGAGTGCAACCGCGTGCGGGCGGCGCTCCGGGATGCGTCGGCCTTGGCGCTCGAGACCGCGGAGGCGCTGGGCCGGGTCTAGCGGGTTACGCGAAGATGCGCTCCGCGTAACTGCGTATCACGCTGCTCATGATCGTCTCGCGGCGCGCTAGACGAGCTTGGCGCCCTGCGGCGGCTTCATTTCGGCCACCTGCTTCTGGTGAAACCAGATCTGGTAGCCGTATGGGTCCATGATCGTGAAGGTCCGATCGCCCCACCACTGGGTCGTAAGCGGAGTCGTGATCTTGACGCCGTGCTGCGAGACCGCGCGGTGGTACGCGTCGACATCGTCGACTTCCAGGTAGATCTCCACGGGCCGTTTGCCGGCGGAGGGCCTCGCGGCGTCCATCGGCTGGCGCGTGCGCGTGAACATGATCTGCGCTCCGTTGAGATCGTACGAGACGAAGTCAAACTGTCCGTCTTTCCCGACCATCCCCATCACCCGCTTGAATCCGAGCTTCTCCGTGTAAAAGTCGTGCAGTTCGTCGATGGAATCGACGGCGATGATCGGCATTACGGTCCTGGCCGGTTGCTTGGTCATGTCGTCCCTCCCCGGCATTGATTCGTACCCTGCGGCTCGATCTTAGGGGATACCGGGGTTGCATTTCAACTACTTTTTGTAGTAGAAAGTCGTTAGATGAGACTACCGGACTTGGACCTGCTTGGCGAGATCAGCCTCTCGCGGGACGAGCGCAGCGCCCTTGCCGCGCTTATGAGTCTCGGGGTCTCCGATGCGGCGACGCTCTGCCGAGAAGGCGAGATCCCTTCGTCCAAGATCTACCGGGCGATGGAGAAACTCGCGGAACTCGGCCTCGTGCAGATCCAGCCGACCCGCCCGAAACAGTACGCCGCGCTGCCGGCCGACGTGGTCGTCGATCGGGTGGTCGACCTGGCCCGCGAGCGGACCGAGCGTTTCGCCCGCGGAACCCAGGACCTCCGGCGGACCCTCGCCGCCCTTCCCGAGCGGCTGCGCGGCCGGCAGACCTTCGTCGACCTCGCCCTCGGTATGGAAAGCCACGTTCGGCGACATCTCATGCACCTGGCGACCGCGACGGCACGGATCCTCTCCTACATGGAACGCGGCGACCTCGCGGCGATCGACCAGGCGGTGACGGCGGGCTTTCCGATTCTGCGGCGCATCGCCCGTAACGCCGGGGAACGCAAGATTCAACACCGCGTCGTCTTCGGATTCTCCTATCAGAGCGCGCCCGTCTTGATCGAATTCCTCCGGCGCCACCGCGCGGAGATCCGCCACCTGACCGGCGTGCGCTACTCCGGCGAGCTCGGCCATCCGTTTCACGTCGTCGACGACGAGACCGTCGTGTTACCGCTCGACCATCCGTTTGTTCCCGAGGGGCGCTTCGCATCGCTGCTGGTGCGGGATCGAGACCTGGCCGGCAGTCTCGCCGGTGGGTTCGACACGCTGTGGCGCAAGGCGATGCGGGACGTGAGCGAGGTCGGTTTCCAGCCCGTTCCCCCCGGGCCGCCGTGAACCTAAGGCAGCGCGTCGAGCACCGCCCGTCCCGCCGCGCGCGTCGAGGCAACCGTCCCGCCCGGCTTGAGACCGAGCACACCGGCGACGGCCGCCCGGTCGACGGCGTGCCGGACGCGGTCTCCGGCCTCCGGAAGGCCGAGCCACTCCAGCATCATGGCGCCGGCCAGGATCATCGCGACGGGATTGGCCCGATCGGTGCCCGCGATGTCGGGCGCCGATCCGTGGACCGGCTCGAAGAGCCCATGCCGCCCGCCGAGGTTCGCGGCCGGACAGAAGCCGAGCCCGCCGACCGTGGCCGCCGCCGCGTCGCTCAGGATGTCGCCGATCAGGTTCTCGGTCAGCAGCACGTCGAACCGGCGCGACTGCTCTACGATGGCGGCCGCCGCGGCGTCGGCGTGCATCGCCTCCAGCGTCACGTCGGGATACTCCGCGCCGACCTCGGTGACGACGCGGCGGAAGAAGGCGAACGACCGCAGCACGTTGGCCTTGTCGCAGCAGGTCACCCGCGGCCCGCCCACGGGATCCCCGTCCCGGCCGGATGATGGGGTGTCCGCCCCGGCCGCCCGCCGCCTTGCCAGGGCCCGCCGCCGGGCCAGGTCGAACGCGAGGTGCGCGACCCGCGCCGTGCCCTCGCGCGTGATCCGGATACGGTCCTCGGCGACGTCGTCGGTGACGTCGCCGCCGCCCCGGGTCGCGTACGCGCCTTCCGTGTTCTCGCGCACAATCACGTAGTCGGTGCCCTCGCGGGCGAGCGCCGGGACGCCGGGGACTCGCCGGGCGGGCCGCACGTTGGCGAAGAGCACGAACGCGTTGCGCAGCCGTCCAGCGACCATGCCGGCTTCGGTGCCATCCGCGTGCCGGACGCCCGGCAGGCCCGCGGGGCCCTTCAGCATCGCGTCCGCCGCGCGGCAGACCTCGAGCGCGTCGGGGGGGACGCTCGTGCCGCTGCGCGCGTAGGCCCGTGTGCCGGCATCGAGTCGCCGCCACACAAGGCGCGCCCCGGCGGCGGAGGCGTGCGACGCCGCCGCGGCCTCGAGCACCGGCAGCGCCGCGGCGACGATCTCGGGGCCGATGCCGTCGCCTTCCATCAGCGCGATCGTGTACGGGCGTGCCGGCGCGCTCATGTCCAGGTGGTTCCACGGCAGGGCGATGCTCTCCCGGGAACAAAGAACCGACGCTGGGCCGGCTTCGACGGCCGCCAGCGGGAGGGACGCGCATGCTCCCGGCAGTCACGCACTACGACGCGATCGTGATTGGATCGGGCCAGGCGGGGACCCCGCTCGCGCGGGCCCTGGCCGCCGCCGGCCGCCGGACCGCGCTCATCGAGCGCGAGCACGTCGGCGGCACGTGCGTCAACGAGGGGTGCACGCCGACGAAGACGATGGTCGCGAGCGCCCGCGTCGCCTATCTCGCGCGCCGCGCCGCCGGCTACGGCGTCCGTACCGGTCCCGTGTCGATCGACATGGTCACAGTCCGGGACCGCAAGCGCGCCGTCGTGGCCCGGTCACGCAGCGGCAGCGAGCGCGGTCTCGCGCGGATGGAACGTCTGGATCTCCGCCGGGGCGAGGCGCGCTTCACCGGGCCCCGGGCGATCGACGTGGCGCCGGCCGCCGGGGGAACCGTCGCGCTCGCGGGCGACCTCTTTTTCATCAATACGGGGTGCCGGCCGTCGCGGCCGAAGCTGGCCGGGCTCGACGACGTGCCCGCGCTCGATTCGACCTCGATTATGGAACTGGACTCCGTGCCGGATCACCTCCTGGTGCTCGGCGGCGGGTACATCGGCATCGAATTCGGGCAGATGTTCCGCCGGTTCGGCGCGGGCGTGACGATCGTGCAGCGGGGCGGGCAGCTGCTCGCGCGCGAGGATGCGGACGTCGCGCAGGCCGTGGGGGGCATCCTTCGCGACGACGGCATCGAGGTGCTGCTCGGCGCCGACGCGCGCCGCGTGGAGCGGGGCGCGGACGGGGCGATCCGGCTGACCGTTCGGGAGGCGGGAGGCGGGGAGCGGACGCTCGCGGGGTCGCACCTTCTCGTGGCGGCCGGACGGACGCCCAACTCGGACCGGCTCGACCTGCCCGCCGCCGGGATCGAGACCGACGGACGCGGCTTCATCCGGGTGAACGACCGGCTCGAGACCAGCGCCCCGGGCGTGTACGGCCTCGGTGACGTGAAGGGCGGCCCCGCCTTCACGCACATCTCGTACGACGACTTCCGGATCGTGCAGGCCAACCTGCTGAACGGCGGCGGGGCGAGTACGAGGGACCGCCTCGTCCCGTACTGCGTCTTCATGGACCCGGAGCTCGGCCGGGTCGGCCTCACCGAAACGGAGGCGCGGGGGACGGGCCGCCCGATCCGCGTCTTTACGATGCCGATGACGCACGTCGCCCGCGCGGACGAGATGGACGAGACGCGCGGGCTGATGAAGGCGGTCGTGGACACGGCGACCGGGCAGATCCTCGGGTGCGCCGTGCTCGGCGTGATGGGCGGCGAGGTGATGACGGTGGTGCAGACCGCCATGATGGGCCGTCTGCCCTACACCGCGCTGCGCGACGCGGTGATCGCCCATCCGGCGCTCGCGGAATCCCTCAACAATCTGTTCGATCAATGACCGGAGGCGGGGGTGGAGCGGTGGCGCGGCATCTGGTCTGCCTGACGTTCGATTTCGATGCGATCTCGATTTGGATCAGGCGCGGGCAGACGACGCCGACCGCGCTGTCCCGCGGCGAGTTCGGGGTGGTCGGGGCGGAGCGGATTCTCGATCTCTTGCGCGGCCGCGGGATCATCGCCACGTGGTTCATTCCCGGCCACACGCTCGAGACGTATCCCGAGACGTGCCGGCGCATCCACGCCGAAGGACACGAGATCGGGCACCACGGCTACCTGCACGAACCGCCGGCCGCGCTCTCCCGGGAGGATGAGGAGCACGTGCTCGCCCGCGGCCTGCAGGCGATCGAGCGGGTCACCGGAGGCGCACCGCGCGGCTACCGCTCCCCGGCGTGGGACCTGAGCGCGCACACGATTCCGCTCCTGCTCGCCCACGGGTTCGTCTACGACTCGAGCATGATGGCGCACGACCACCTGCCGTACCGGGCCCGGCAGGGCGACCAGATCGGGCCGGACGGCTCGGTGCGCTGGGGCGAGACGACGCCGCTCATCGAGATGCCGGTGTCGTGGTCGCTCGACGACTACCCGCACTTCGAGCGGGCGGCGGGGCCGAACGGCCTCCAGCCAGGGCTCATGCACGCCGCGGGCGTGCTCGACAACTGGGTGGACGACTTTCGCTACATGGCCCGCGTCGCGGAGTGGGGGGTGCTGACCTACACGTTCCATCCCCAGGTGAGCGGCCGCGGCCACCGCCTGCTGGCGCTCGAGCGGCTGATCGACGCGACGCGCGGCCTCGGCGCGACGTTCGTGCGCATGGACGAGGCCGCCGCCGAATTCGCCGCGCGGGAGCCCGGCGGGGGCGGGGTGACGGCCGCGCCGCGGGGTGCCGGACGATGAAGATCACCGGCGGCGACGCGGCGTGCTACCGGATCCGGCTGCGCGAGCCGTGGCAGAGCTCCGGCCACACGATCACCGTCTTCGAGTTGATCACGGCGCGGCTGCGCGCGGACGCGGGGCAAGAGGGCGTCGGGTGGGCGTTCACCGTCGGCGCGGGCGGGACGGCGGTCGCCGCCTTCCTCACGGACGACCTCCTGCCGGCCGCGAACGGCCTCGACCCCGCGCTCACGGAGCGGGCGTGGACCACGCTGCACGGGACCGTCCGCGACGCCGCGCCCGGCGGGCTCGCGTTGCTGGCCCTGTCGGCGGTCGACGTCGCGATGTGGGACCTGAAGGCCCAGGCCGCGCGGGAGCCGCTGTACCGGCTGCTCGGGGCGAGCCGCGACCGCGCGCAGGCGTACGGGAGCGGCATCAACCTGAACCTCGCGGTCCCGGACCTGCTGGCGCAATTCCGCCGGTGGCGGGCGCGCGGGTTCCGTGCCTTCAAGATGAAGGTTGGGTCGGACGACCCGCGGCGCGACCTCGAGCGGGTACGGGCCGTTCGCGAAGAGATTGGGCCGGACGCGATCCTGATGCTTGACGCGAATCAGAAGTGGACGGCGGGAGATGCGGCGCAGCGGATCCGGGCCTTCGAGCCCTACGATCCCTACTGGATCGAAGAGCCGCTGCCCGCGGAGGACGTCGCGGGCCACGCCTGGCTGCGCGCGCAGGTCCGGTGCCCGATCGCACTCGGCGAGAACGTGTTCTCCGCGGCCGCGTTCAACGAGTTCCTCCGCCACGATGCGGTGGACGTCGTGCAGCCGGACGTGGTGCGCGTGGGCGGCATCACCCCGTTCCTCAAGATTGCGCACCTCGCCGAAGCCTACGGCATCCCCACAGCGCCGCATCTCGTGCTCGAGCTGTCGGGACAGCTCTGCTGCGCGATCCGGTACGCGTCGATGATCGAGGACCTGGACGGCGGCAACCTGACGGAGCTCGAGGCGCTCGAGGAGCCCATTCGCACAGCGGACGGATATTTCACCCCGCCGGCCCGGCCAGGGCACGGCGTGCGGTTCAATTGGGACGCGCTCGCGCGATGGCAGGCCGCGCCCGGTGGCCGTCGTGGATGACCTGGCGGGCACGACGGTGCTCGTGACCGGGGCGGCGCGCGGCATCGGCCGCGCGGCCGCCCTGCGGTGCGCGGCGGAGGGGGCGGCCGTCGTGGCGGCCGATCTGGAGGCCCCCGAGGAGACGGCCGCGGCGGTCCGGACGGCGGGCGGCCGGGCCCTGGCCGCCGCGGCCGACGTGACGGACCGTGCCCAGGT